>NZ_JARBDC010000085.1:0-104092 GCF_036577625.1 Paenibacillus sp. GYB003
TGAACCCGGACGGGACGTGGACGTATGTGCCGAACCCGGGCTATGTCGGCCCGGACAGCTTCACGGTAACGGTGAGCGACGGCCGGGGCGGTACGATCACGACGAAAGTCACGATCAATGTGACGGACCCGGGAACCGATCCTGGAACGAACCCAGGAACGGATCCGGGCACGGACCCTGGAACCGATCCAGGTACGAATCCTGACCCCGTAACGCCGAACGAACCGTCGACAGGCGGAGGAAGCGGAACGCCTTCAACAGGCGGAGGAAGCGGAACGCCATCGACAGGCGAAGGCAACGGAACGCCGTCGACAGGCGGAGGAAACGGGACGCCTTCGACGGGAGGCGGAGACGGAACGCCGTCGACAGGCGGAGGAAACGGGACGCCTTCGACGGGAGGCGGAGACGGAACGCCGTCGACAGGCGGAGGAAACGGGACGCCTTCGACGGGAGGCGGAGACGGAACGCCCTCGACAGGTAGCGGAAACGAAACGCCTTCGACGGATGCCGGAACCGGCACGACGCCGACAAATACGGAGACGGAAACGCCTTCCGCACAGCACGGCGTCGAAACGTCGACCAAGAAACCGGATCCGGAGAAGCCGCTGAACCGATTGCCGAACACGGCCGCCAGTTTTTATAACCTGGGCGCTGTGGGGCTGGCCGCTTTGCTCGCGGGCTTGGTTTTGACGAGAAGAAAAAATAAAGCTTGATGTCAAACTGAACATGCAAGCATGATCCCCGTTCAGGGAGATACATGCTTGCATTTTTTTATGGGAACTTAACGAAAAGGAGACACGAAAGTCGAATAATGTAATATTCTTCATTCTATTAGATTGTTTGTACTATTTACTGATTCATTTCTAGTTATTTCGTCGTGAATAATTGGTGATAATGGATTGTTTTAATCGAATAATAAAGGGATTTCGGATATCGCGCAGAAAATTGTCAAACGGTGGGAATAGGAGGTGATTAAAACGGTGCTAAAGATCATTAAAAGAAAGAGGAGGAAAAAACTTGAAGTTAAAAAGAAAAATGAGGGAAAGGATTCGTTACGTACTAACTCGCTTTGTGATAACTCTTATAATTTTTAGTATTTCTTTACCTTCTCCATCGTTTGTAAAAGCTGAAGAAACCGTGTTTCATTTTAATACTACTGACACTTTTTTAAGTGTTACATCTTATAACGGTAAGCCGGGCTTATGGTTATTGCAAATCGATGGTAATAATCCTTCAGCAGGAATCAAATTTGAGAAACAGTTAGCTTCTTCCATCACCAGTATAGACTCTATTGCAATGTCTAAAGATGGGACGGAGCTGTATGGAATAACAGCTGAAGTGAATACCTTGTTTTATAGAATTACTGGAGACGGTAATGTAACGGCAGAAACCTTATATATGCCGGGTGAACTAACGACGTTTAAACCCCAAGGTGGTGGGGCGGTTGATCCAATCTCGGGAAATTATGCTTTATTTGTTAGAGATTTATCACAAGGATTATCACGAATTATTCTCATTGACCCACATACCGGGACTGTAACAGATAGCAGTATTAGTCCAAATAACCGAGTTAACTTGCGTGATATCATTTTTGATGAAAAAGGAAACATTTATTATATTGATGCGACTAATGAAGAATGGGTGCGTTATGACCGTGCTACAGGGCAGGAAACGGTTTATGGACGAGTCGGAAATATTCCGGTTGCTACCCCTGGCCACGGTGCAGGATTAAGTTATTTGCCTTCTAATGAGTTGCTTATTGTGTTCACGCGAGGAGATCTCTTTGCTTCCAATCCAAAGGACAATATTGCGAGACACCTTGCGACAATACCAAATATCAATTTTCTATCGGATGCTGCATCTGCTGTTTTCCCTAATTTTTATACAGAGCTGAATGTAGAAAAATTCGCTAATGGAAGCAAAGGAACAAGTTCTTTTAAAAGAAATGACATAATCACCTACACAATAGTTGTTAGTAATGCGGGAAATATACCTGCCGACACTGTTGAATTAAAAGATAGCGTACCAGAAGGGACAGAGTATGTTGCGAATAGTACAAAATTAAATGGAAATGTCATTAGTGATATTGATGGTCAAAGCCCGTTAGTAACAGGGCTAAAAATTAAGTCATCTGCGGAAAATGCAAATGAAGGCGTGATACTTACAGGTGAAGAAAATGCTGCAACTATCAGTTTTCAAGTAAGAGTAAGGGATGATGCTGCATTAGATTCGGAAATTTTAAATACAGCAACTGTAACTTCATCCAAAGAAGTAATTCAATCCAATGAAGTCGTAAGTCGTGTGAATTATGATACTCCAGTGCTAGAGTCGCAAAAAACTGCAGTTATTGGAAAAAAAGCGGAAGGAAACACGGATAGTAATCATCCGGAAGCAGGAGATACTCTACTTTATACCATTCAAACACGAAATACGATCGCAAACAGTTTGGTGAAAAGTCTCACAATCTCAGATGTGATTCCTGCAGAACTGAAATACGTGCCCGGCAGCTTGAAGGTCGACGGCGTAACCGTCACCGATGCGGAAGGGGACGACAAGGGGCATTATGCTTCGGGTCAGGTCGTCGGACAGCTCGGCGACATTACAGACACCATCTGGCATACGGTTCAATTTGAAACGATCATCGAAGCCGGCCAAGCCGGCCAAGACATTCGAAATGTAGCCGCGGTGAATGGCGGCAATATCGTCACTCCGGACAAGCCGGAAGAAGTAGTGAAGGTATATCCGTCCAACCAAACGCCGATCGCACCGAACTTCGAACAATCGACGTGGAAAAATACGTCGGTGACCGGAAGCGTTTATGGCGTCGATTCGGACGGCGATCAGCTGACTTTTGAGAAAGGAAGCGATCCGCAGCACGGTACGGTGACGGTGAACCCGGACGGCACATGGACGTATGTACCGCATCCCGATTATACCGGCCCGGACAGCTTCACGGTAACGGTAAGCGACGGGAAGGGCGGAACGACGACGTCGACGGTGACGATTGGCGTCACGGAACCGCCGAACGAACCGCCGACGGCGCCGAATTACAGCGTAACGACGCAGCGGGACGCATCGGTAACCGGCAGCGTGTATGGAACGGATCCGGACGGCAACCCGCTGACGTATGCGATCGAAAGCAATCCGAAACAGGGCACGGTCGTTCTGAATCCGGACGGCTCATGGACGTACGTGCCGAATCCGGGCTACGTCGGCCCGGATATATTCACGGTGACGGTCAGCGACGGGAAGGGCGGAGTCACGACGTCGACAGTGACGGTTCAGGTGACGGACAAGCCGAACGAGCCGCCGACGGTACCGAATTATAATGTCACGACGCCGAACCACGTGCCGGTAAGCGGCAGCGTGCGCGGAACCGACCCGAACGGGGATGAGTTGACGTATACGAAAGGAAGCGATCCGCAGCACGGAACGGTGACGGTATATCCGGACGGCACGTGGACGTATGTACCGGCCCCAGGCTATGTCGGCCCGGACAGCTTTACGGTAACGGTGAGCGACGGCCGGGGCGGTACGGCGACATCGACGGTGACGGTCGGCGTCACGGAGAAGCCGAACAAACCGCCGACCGCGCGGGATGTGAGCGTAACGACACCGAAAGATACGTCGGTAACGGGAAGCGTGTACGGCACGGATCCGGACGGCGATCCGCTGACGTACACGAAAGGAAGCGACCCGCAGCACGGTACCGTGACGGTGAACCCGGACGGGACGTGGACGTATGTGCCGAACCCGGGCTATGTCGGCCCGGACAGCTTCACGGTAACGGTGAGCGACGGCCGGGGCGGTTCGATCACGACGAAAGTCACGATCAATGTGACGGATCCGGGAACGGACCCGGGAACGGACCCGGGAACCGACCCTGGAACCGATCCTGGAACGGATCCTGGAACGGATCCCGATCCGGGTACGAACCCTGACCCCGTAACGCCGAATGAACCGTCGACAGGCGGAGGAAGCGGAACGCCGTCGACGGGCGGCGGAAGTGAAACGCCTTCTACAGGAGGCGGAAGTGGGACGCCTTCGACGGGAGGCGGGAGCGGAACGCCTTCAACAGGCGGAGGAAACGGAACACCGTCGACGGGCGGAGGAAGCGGAACGCCGTCGACAGGCGAAGGCAACGGAACGCCATCGACGGATGCCGGAACCGGCACGACGCCGACAAATACGGAGGCGGAAACGCCTTCCGCACAGCACGGCGTCGAAACGTCGACCAAGAAACCGGATCCGGAGAAGCCGCTGAACCGATTGCCGAATACGGCCGTCCATTTTTACAACTTGGGTATTGCAGGATTGGCCGCTTTGTTCGCGGGCTTGGTTCTTCTGGGAAGAAAACGCAAAGCTTGATGGCTGACGGAAAAGCAAGCACGTTCTCCTCGGAGCAATGTGTTTGCTTTTCCTCTAAACCGCGAGGATGTCGGATGTGGAAACGGAGGGGATACCATGCGAAAGATCCTTGGCGCCGTTCTGGCGATATCGGGTACGATCGTTCTGTCTTTAGCCGTTATGCAATATGTGGATCATCGAACGAGCATCAACAAGGCGATGGCGGAAGCGAACGCTTTGATTCATACGTCGCGCGAAGAGGAACTGTCCGAAGAGGAGCCACAAACTCCCCCGGCACACACGGCCGAAACCATGCCTGCCCCTGAGCCTCTTATCGATCGGGAAACGTTTAACCCGAAACCGAACGATGTGATCGGCGTGCTGCAAATCCCGAAGCTGAAAGCCGATCTTCCCATTATCGAAGGCACCGACGAGGAAATGCTGAAAAAAGGAGTCGGCCACTACAGCGCAAGCGTATTTCCTTCGGACGGCGAGCAAATCGTACTGTCCGGACATCGCGATACCGTTTTTCGAAACTTCGACAAGCTCGCGATAGGGGATCGATTTGTCGTCAAGCTGCCGTACGGCACGTTCGAATATGAAATCAAAAGCACGGATATCGTGGATAAAGACGATACGACGGTCATTCGTTCGATGGGGAAGGAGGCGTTGGTTGTGACGACCTGTTACCCGTTTCGTTATGTGGGGGATGCGCCCGAACGTTATATATTGTACGCGTATCCGGTTGAGGACGATAAATCCATTTAATACAGCTGTGGCCAACTAAGGCGCTAGTACGGGAGACTTCCTGAGTTGGGGCCGGCCACGTGAAGTAGCGGATGAAAGTCCAGCTTGTCTTGCCTAAATGCAAAAGCCCTTCCCGGATTTTATCCGGAGGGCTTTTTTTGCGTCTGCGGCCGGCACGCGGCCCGGCATCTGCCTCCAAGTCCGCAGCTGCTCGATCGGTACGGCCGGGACTGGTGGTTCGAAACCGGCTTCTGTTGACTCTGACGTCCACTGGATCGGAGCAATCCCTTGATAAATATCGATTTTATGCACCCCCGTTCTACCGGGACGAGTTAAGCGGAATCCGCACCTATCGCCAGTCATGGGCATCGCTTGTATGCAAATTTCTTATGGATTGCTGTCTATCTCTGCATAAATGAACAAACATAAACATTTCGTTTATGTTTGCGAGTGCGGCAGTCGTTTTGCTGCCACGCTGAAGACCATACTGGAATTCGTATGGTTTTTCTTTTTTTTTCCGAATGTAAAGAAAATATAATACCGACCGGCAAACAACCGAAAATAAGGTACAAAATCCGAGCAATCGGGCATTACTTCGGGCACCGGCGGAATTTATACTGAAGTTGTCGCGACAAAAGGAGCATCATGGAGGGGGAAAGGCAAAATCGATTTGCAAATGTGGACGTTTTGCTCAAATATGCTCTATGTTATTTATTTGTAAACGTATTGACTGAATAGTAAGCGTTTTATATGATAGAAACGAGCAAAAATAAACAATTGTCAAAGGGGAAGGAGCAGCACATGAAAACTTCAACCTATGCGAAAACGGGGACCGTCCTTGCCGTCGCTATCGCTTTGGCGGGCTGCGGACAAAGCGGGGGGCAAACCGGCCAAGCCTCGGCGCCGGGAGAAAACAAAGTGCCGATCGAGAGCGTGGAGGCATTTACGAAAGAGCCGGTTAAATTGACGCTCTTCAATAGCGGGGCGGGCATCAATAATGCTACCGATTTGCAAAAGATTATTCTGGAACCGGTGCAAAAGATGTATCCGAATATTTCGATCGAATTGATTACGGGCAGAAAGCTGGAGGATTTGATCGCCGCCGGGGAAACGCCCGACATTATTTCGACCAGCAACTTTTCCCTGGATACGTTCATTAGTATGGGACTGGGGACGGATTTGAACGAATTCGTCAAAACATACAAAATCGATCTCGGCCGTCTGGAGCCGGAAACGATCAAAAATCTTCAATTGTACGGAAAAAACGGGGAGCTGTACGGATTTCCGTTCGCCATGAACTACGGCATGATGGCCTATAACAAAGATATTTTCGATAAATACGGCGTCGCTTATCCGAAGGACGGCATGACCTGGGAGCAAGTGATCGAGCTGGCCAAAAAGACGACCCGCGCACAGGACGCAACGCAAATTCTCGGAATCGACCCGGGCTTCCCTCAAGTGTTTTCACGCGCCTATTCGCTGCCCGTGACGGATAACGGAGCCAAGGCGGTGCTCGCGACGGACGGATACCAAAAAATGTTTTCCATGCTGCGGGGCATTTACGACATTCCGGGCATGGTCGAACCCAAAACCAACTATTTGAAGGACAATATCGACTTCTTCCTGAAGGAACAAAGAGTCGCGATGAAGCCTTACTGGATCGCCGCTTTTACGACGCGCGTATTGCCGCTTGTCGAGCAAAACCAAAACTTCAACTGGGATCTGGTTTCCTTCCCGAGCTTTGCGGATAAACCGGGATACGGCAGAGAGGTCGATTTCCATCTGCTCATGATCACGCCTTCGAGCAAAAACAAGGATGCGGCGTACCGCGTGTTGCAAGCGATGCAAACGTCGGAAGCGCAGACGATGATCAACAAGTTCGGGCGATTGACCGTATTGAAGGATCCGGCAATCCAAAAAGATTATGCCGCCGACCTGAAAATTTTCGAGGGCAAAAATTTGGCGGGCATTTTCTCCGTCAAGCCGGCGCCGGTTCCGCGCGGCAGCATGTACGATTCCAAAATTTATTCGTACTTGAACGAAGCGAATCGGGATGTGATCCTGAACGGCAAAGACATCAACACCGCGCTTCGCGAAGCCGAGGAAAAATCGAATAAATACATCGAAGAAGAAAAGCAAAAGCAGGCGAAATAAGCGAAAAACCTTGCGAATCGTCAATGACGGCGAGATCGCCGAACTTCTACCGGCGAGGAGCGAGAGTATACGAAACGACAATGGAATGGTATAATCATGACGGCACCCTAACAAAAGATGACAAAATAGGATTGTTGTCTACAATTTCATACATCGTACGACAATGGCAAACCCACTGAAAAGTGGCGACGCAAAGCTACAGGGGCTAATGCGGGGAATACCTCGCGATGCCAGCCAGCTGCCGAATACGACGGAAGCCTCCGTCTGCCTATCGATCTAGTCACCATTGGACGGAGGCTTTTTGTGTTCTTCATTATTCGAAGTGTCGAATAGTCAGGAGGATTGATCCAACCCATTATTTCGGGCGAACTATTATTATTTTACGAAGAAAGAAGGGGACTGATGACAGACATCGTTCGTTCGTGGAACCAAGCTACTGACCTTGACCTCTGTACATTACCGGAAGCAGACGGTCGTTTTCCTGCTACCCTCCATAGATCTGAAATCAATGAAAGGGCAGCGGAAAAGAAAGAGATTCTTGATTTGCTGCAAGAGGAAATCAGGAATATGAAACATTTGGTGCCCATACCCTATGTATTTGCTTTTGCCGATAGCGACGGAACGGTCTTGGATTATATCGGGGCGGATTCGTTTATCGATTTTTTGGAAAGCAATTATATTAAACACGGCACCTCATTTTCAATGAAAGACGCAGGAATCAATGCGATTTCATTATCCATGGAATCGCAGTCGCTTTCCGTCGTAATCGGGTCCGAGCACAGCAATGCTTCGTTTGCGGAATTAGCCTGCGTATGCACTCCGATTCGTATCAAACACGTTACCGTGGGCTACCTGGGTCTCAGTTTTCATTATTCGCATGAAGTTACATTTGCAATACCGTTAATAGAACGGCTCGCTAAGAACATTCAAGAAAAATTGCCCCTGAAAGATCCGACGATTCAAAAGGAATTGATTTACGCTCGTTTTGACGAATACGATTTGACGAATCGCGAGAAAGAAATCGCTTACGGATGGCTGGACAATAAAAGCGTGCCTGAAATAGCGGATCGCTGCGGAATTAGTCCGAATACGGTTCGTACGTTCATTAAAAAGATTTATGCCAAAACGAGAGTGAATCAAAAAGGAGAATTTTTAAAAAAATTTAAATAACCAGTTTGTGTACGGGACGCATTAAACAAAAATTATAAAAAAATACCCAACATTGGGTATTTTTTTTATGTATAGTCATTTCTATAATTACTATTGATGACACAACGACAAATTCATACATCGTACGACAATAGCAAACCCGCTGAAAAGCGGCGACGCAAAGCTACAGGGGCTAAGGCGCAACTTTTACCGCTATGCCAGCCAGTTGCCGAATACGACGGTAGCCTCCGTCTATTTCTTGTTGGGATGACGGGGGTTTTTTTGTTTAAGGAGGTGTTTAGACAGCAGGAGCAATCGGAAGGGCAGACTGTGCAAGTTTCAGCTGAACAAGTCGTGGAAACGCTAACAAAATGGAGCGGGACTAGAGCTCGGGAACGATATCATTACATGTTCATTCCGGAGGAACTTTATGAGCTACGTATTGGAGAACGATAAAGAGTTCGAACGGTTGGAACGGCAATCTCAGCTTGTGCACGATTGCCGAAAGGAATTGCAGGATGTTGACGTTAGGGATGGCGCTCATTTGCTGGATGCCGGTTGCGGATCGGGTGCCGTCAGCCGATACTTGGCCGAGCGGTTTCCGTCTTCCCGAGTCGTCGGGTGCGATTATACGGCCTCTCTTCTTGCACAAGCCCGGGAAGTATCGAGGGATATATCGAACCTCGTTTTCGAAAAGCAGGATCTAAAACAGTTGAGTTACCCCGACGGGCAGTTCGATCTCATCGTTACTCGTTTTGTCCTCCAACATCAGGATTCGGAAGGACGGTGTCGAATTATCGCCGAACTGGCACGGGTTCTGAAGCCCGGCGGCGAACTCGTTGTGATTGAGTCGGACGGTTCCATGCTCCATCTGTATCCGCAAACGCCCATCGTAACGGAAGGATTGAGGAAATTAGCGGCAGTCGGGGAGGTCGACGTACAGGTCGGGCGAAAAATCCCTTACCTGCTCGCCGAAGCCGGTTTTTCCACCGTTTCGTGGAGGATGGAAACGGTGGAATTCCAAGGGGAGATTAAACATCTCCACATTGGGTTGGCGCAGGAACGATTCCACAACGGCGGTGCGTTTTTTGAAAGGGTGATCGGCGGAAAAGATCGCTGGCGGGCATTCTCCGAATCGTATTTGGCATGTATGGAGCATCCGCAATCCGTTTACTTTTACCATAAATTTATAGTTCGTGCCGTAAAAACGAAGTGAAAAGAGGGGGGAATTTATAAATTAATCGTAAGCTCGGACAAAAAAGAATAAGGGAGGATTCACGATGCCGGGCCAACAACTGGACCTTGAGGCGGGAAACAAGCATCGGCAGATCGGTTTATCGGATCAACAGGTTCTGGGCATGTACCGGGCCATGGTTTTGGCACGGAAGGTCGACGAACGGATGTGGCTGCTCAACCGCGCAGGGCGGATCCCGTTTCTGGTCTCCTGTCAAGGACATGAAGCCGCACAGGTAGGAGCGGCATATGCGCTGGATCCGGCGACGGACTTCCTTTGTCCGTATTACCGGGATATGGGGATGGCCATCGTATTCGGAATGACGGCGAAGGAATTGATGCTTGCCGCTTTCGCCAAGGCCGAGGACCCGAACAGCGGCGGCCGGCAAATGCCGTGTCATTACGGAAGCAAACCGTATCGCATCCTCTCGACTTCAAGCGTCGTCGCCAGCCAAGTGCCGCATGCCGTCGGGATCGCCTTGTCCGCCCGCATGATGGGAGAATCTCTCGTCGTGCTGACCGCTTTCGGCGACGGGGCGAGCAATCAGGGCGAATTTCACGAGGCGGCGAACTTTGCGGGGGTGCACAGGCTTCCGGTTATTTTTCTGTGCGAGAACAACAAGGTTGCCATCTCGGTTCCTTATGCGAAGCAGGTCGCCTGCGAAAGTATCGCGGACCGGGCGCGAGGATACGGTTTTCCCGGCATCCGCGTGAACGGCAACGATCCGCTCGACGTATACCGTGCCGCGAAAAAGGCGGTCGACCGGGCCAGAAGGGGAGAAGGTCCTACATTGCTCGAAGCCGTCGTCGACCGACCGGTCCCCCATTCCAGCGACGATGACGACCGAACGTATCGCTCCCGCGAAGAAGTGGAGGCGGCGAAGAAGAACGACCCGCTGCTATCGTTCGGCCGCTATTTGAAGGAGCTCGGGCTGCTGGACGATCGTACGGAGCGAGACCTGTACGAGGGGATCGAGAGCGAAGTCGACGAAGCCACGGAGTATGCGGAGCATGCGCCGGATGCCGCCCCCGAAGATGCCCTTAAACACGTTTATGCGGAAGGGGGAGAGCGCAGTGGCCGTCATCTCTTTTATTGAAGCGATTACACAAGCTTTGCGCGAGGAAATGGAGCGCGACCGCAGAGTGTTCGTCCTGGGGGAGGACGTCGGGGTGCGCGGCGGCGTGTTTCGGGCCACCAAAGGCTTGTATGGGGAGTTCGGGGAAGGGCGGGTCATCGACTCGCCGTTGTCGGAAGCGGCCATCGCGGGCGTATCCGTCGGAGCGGCCGCATACGGGATGAGGCCTGTGGCCGAAATTCAGTTCGCCGAATACATCATGCCGGCCGTCAATCAAATCGTGAACGAAGCGGCCAAAATGCGTTACCGCTCGAACGGGGAATGGAGCTGCCCGCTGGTCGTTCGAGCCCCGTTCGGGGGAGGCGTTCACGGGGCGCTCTATCACTCGCAAAGCGTCGAGGCGATGTTTTGCAGCATCCCCGGCTTGAAGGTGGTCGTCCCGTCCACCCCCTACGATGCCAAAGGTCTGCTGAAAGCGGCGATCCGCGATGAAGATCCCGTGCTGTTTTTCGAGCACAAGCGATGCTACCGGCTGATCAAGGGCGAAGTGCCGGAAACGGACTATGTCGTCCCGATCGGAAAGTCGGCGATTGTGCGGGAGGGCAAGCATATTACGGTCATCTCCTACGGACTGGCCCTGCACTTCGCGATGGAGGCGGCGGAGCGGCTCGCGGAGGACGGATACTCCGCCCACATTGTGGACTTGCGCACCCTCTATCCGTTGGATCAGGAAACGATTGTGGAGGCTGCCCGAAAGACAGGAAAAGTCTTGATCGTTCACGAGGACAACAAGGAAGGCGGAGTCGGAGGAGAAGTGGCGGCTGTCGTTGCGGAGCATTGCTTCTACGATCTGGACGCTCCTGTCCGGCGGCTGTGCGGTCCCGACGTTCCGGCCATGCCGTACAACGCGTCGATGGAACACTTTTTCATGCTGAATCCGGACAAGGTGTATCGGGCCATGCTCGACTTGGCCGAGCTTTGATTCGCCGCGGCGAAGCGAAACAAATATATTTCGAAAGGGGAATATGTCGTGCATCCTAATCTTTCTTCGTGCCGCATCGTCGAAATCATCAACCCGTTTGAGCAATGGCGCGATCCCCTCGTTCGCGAGCTGTTCGAAAAGACGACGACGCTCAAGTTCGAAGGCTACGGGAGAAAATATCCGGCAGGCGTGATCCCGACCGATGCCGTCAGCTGGTTTTGCGATCATCTGCTGGTTTGCCGGGAACAAGAAGGCGAACTGCAGCCGATCTTGGGCTTTCAACGCGCTACGATGGAGCGGTACCGCCGGCATTACCGCCCGTTTTCTCCGCTGGCGATGTGCGAAAGTGTCGGGGACCCGCGGCATATAACGGCCATGAGGAAGCTGGCAGCCCAGTTTGACAGCCGGCCGCATCTGCTTTCCTATACGGGTTGTTTTGCGGTCGCGCCCGAGCTCCGGACGGACCGGACGTTGACCGAAGAACTCGTTCGCCTGATGGTGATTCTTCATTATTTCTTCCATAAGGAAGCCGGGGAAGGGCACGAAATCGTCACAGGTCCGACGATCCGGTTCCGACTGGATACGCTCTTGCTGAATTACGGATTTTTTCCGCTCGTGGAGTCGGAGGGCGAGCACGATAAAGCGGCTTTGCCGGTTAGCTCCTTCGACGGGGAAGAAGTCCGGATGGTGCGCTGCCGGGAGTTCAACCGTAATCTGGTGCAGCTGGCGGAGCCCTACACGTCGATGTGGGCGGATCGACTGGTGCTTCGCAGCCGAACGGATGCAAGCGGGACGCCAGGGGAGAGCTTGGTGCGGGCGCATGGCTGAATCGATCACGATGCCTCAATTGGGCGAAAGCGTAACGGAAGGGACGATCGTCCGATGGCTCGTCCGGGTCGGGGAACAGGTGAACAAGTACGATCCCCTGTGCGAAGTGACGACCGACAAAGTGAGCGCGGAGGTGCCTTCGGTCTTGAGCGGAATCGTGACCGAGATCGTTGCGTCCGAAGGGGAAACCGTGGAAGCCGGAGCCGTCATATGCCGAATCGAAGCGGATAGCGGATCGGCCGAGTCGGCGGACGCCGGCCAAGAGGCGTTACTCTCCGCGATGGCGGACAGCGGGCTCGGCGAAGCCGTCCCGGCGCGAACGGAGCCGGTTTACTCGCCGGCCGTGTGGAAGCTGATTCAAGAGCACGGCCTGGATCCGTCTCGGCTGCAAGGAACGGGCCGCTCCGGACGCATCACGCGCAGCGATGTTTTGGAGTTCCTCGAGAGGGGGGCGCCATCGGCCGCAGTTTCGTCGGCCGGGGCCGCTCCGTCTCCACGGGGCCTCAGCGAAACGGACGAAACGATACCGGTTACACCCGTTCGCAAAGCGATCGCTCAACGTATGACGCAGAGCAAGCGTGAAATTCCTCATGCCTGGATGATGCTCGAATGCGACGCGACGAACCTGGTGCGGGCCCGTCAGGCGATCAAGGACGAATTTCTGCGGACGGAAGGTATCGCGCTGACGTATTTCCCGTTTTTCCTCAAAGCGGTAGCCGAATCGTTGAAGGAATTCCCGATCGTCAATTCGCAGTGGGCCGGGGATCGCATCGTCCTGAGGAAAGAGATTAATCTCTCGATCGCCGTGGCCGCCGACCGGGCGCTGTTCGCTCCCGTCATTCGGAATGCCGATCGCATGGATATAACCGGTCTCGCCCGAGCGGTGCACGGCTTGGCAAGGAAAGCCCGAGAAGGCCGATTGACGGCGGACGATCTGAGCGGGGGGACTTTTACCGTCAACAACACCGGCTCCTTCGGATCCGTTCTTTCGGCGCCGATCATCAATTATCCGCAGGCCGCGATTTTATCGGTCGAAGCGATTGTGAAACGTCCGGCCATCGTCGAACGCATGCTGGTCGAGCGCGATAAGGTGAACATTTGCCTGTCCATGGATCACCGGATTTTGGACGGATGGGTGTGCGGGCAGTTTCTGCAGCATCTCCGGCAGAAGATCGAAGGCGTTGGACCGGATACCGGATTCGACCGGAACTTTGGGAAGGAGAATAGCGATGGGGCGGCAAGTCGAACCTAGCGTTGAATTCCATACGATGTCGGCTGGTTTCCAACGGGACAAGTATGCCGTCTTTAAGAAGATCAGGACCCGTCAAAGCCGCTTAGTAAACGGACATATGCAAGTCCGGTCGGCAGCGGCAATAGCAAAAAGGCTGGATATGGCGCAATGAACATACTCGTGCTTGGCGGCAGTCGTTTCTTCGGTAAACAACTGGTGCGCAGATTGGTTGACGATGGTCATGAAGTTACGGTAGCGACGCGGGGCTTTCAAAAGCTTGACGAGCTGAAAAAAAAGGTTCGGCATGCGATTGTCGACAGAAGCGACTGGGATTCGATGAAGGGCGCATTTAGCGGACGCAGCTATGATGTGATCTACGATCAGATTGCCTTCAACGCCCAGGATGCCAAAATCGCCGTTGATTTGTTTACAGGCCGGGTAAACCGATACGTGTTCACTTCCACGATGGCAGTCTACGACGGGAGGGAAGAAATACTCGACGAGAGGGCGTTCGATCCGATCGATTACAAGGTCGATTTGACGATGGACCGGTTTATGTACGGTTTATCGACGGACCGAGCTATGTACAAAGAGGGAAAGCGTCAGGCCGAAGCCTATTTGTATCAAAATGCTACTTTTCCCGTCGTGGCCGTCCGCCCTCCGTTTGTCATTAGTCACGAGGACGATTATACGGGCCGGTTCATGTTTCATGTCCATAAAATTGTAAACTGCGAGCCTATCAGTCTTGTCGGCTCATCGCCGGTCAGTTTCGTCTCCGCCGCGGAATTAGCCGAATTTCTCGAATATGCGGGCACGAATTCCGATTTTAAAGGACCCGTCAACGCGAGCAATACGGGATGGCTGGATTCGGAACAGCTGTCGCGGAAAATAGGCGACTTGTTGGGTGTCCCCCGATTTTTGGTGACGGACCGGAGAAATCTCCCTTTTGCATAAGCGAAACGTTCAAATTGTCGAACGACGTAGCCCGATCGAATGGGTTTACGTTTTTGCCGGTCGAAACGATGATCGAACGATTGATTCGTGATATGTCGGCGATGTCGGATGACAAGAAGTTAGGGCTCCGCCTGACGCAGAGAAACGATTATGCCGGGTCTTGATCGTACAGACGAGGGACGGAGTAGACCGATTCCTACATATACAGGAGGGAAGTTATGAGCTACGTGTTGGAGCACGACCAAGAATTCGAACGGCTGGAGCGACAATCCCTTATCTTGTACGATTATCGCAAGGAGCTGCGGGATGTCGAAGTACAGGATGGCGCTCTCGTGCTGGACGCCGGATGCGGGTCGGGGGTCGTGAGCCGCTACCTGGCCAATCGTTTTCCCGCCTCCCGGGTGATCGGCTGCGATTACACGGCATCCCTGCTCGCAAAAGCTCGGGATGCGGGCAAGGACATCCCGAACCTTGCCTTCGAGGAACAGGATCTGAAGCAGTTGAACTATCCCGACTGTCGGTTCGATCTCGTCCTTTGCCGGTTCGTCTTTCAACACCAGGATTCGGAAAGTTTGAGCAGACTCGTCGCCGAGTTGGCACGGGTTCTCAAGCCCGGCGGCACACTCGTGGTGATCGATTCGGACGGTCTCCTCTATAATTTGTATCCGCAAACGCCCGTGGTGGCAGAAGGATTGCAGAAATTGGCGGCGGTTCGGGAGATCGATCTCCATGTTGGCCGGAAGATCCCTTGCCTGCTTTCCGAGTCCGGACTCACATCCGTTACCTGGCGGATCGAAAATCTGGAGTCTTGGGGGGAAAGCCGAGCCGCTATGCTGGAGCTGATGCATGCCCGATTCCGTAATGCTTCCGCGTTTTTTGAAAGGGTGCTCGGCGGTCCCGAACAATGGCAGTCATTCTCCAAAGCCTACCTGGAATGTATGGAGCATCCGCAGTCGGTTTGCTTTGTGAACAAATTCATTGTCCGGGCCAAGAAGCCCTTATGACAAATGTCTTCCTATGATGACGGCAAGGACAGATTTCGAAATTTCGTAACGGAGGGGAAATCATGATGTCTTTGCAAACTTTTCCGTTTAATCCGAAGTCGTCTGCATTCCTGCAAGACAGACACGCCGTTTTTAAAGAGATGAGGGCCCATTCTCTGATCTATAAAGAGTCGGAGACGGATATCGGAGGACGTCCCTTTACCAGATGGCATTTTACTACCTATGAAGATGTTATGTTGATGTTTCGGGACAAAAGGTTCGTAACAGAGCTCAAGAAGGTCCTGCCCGCGGAACAGATTCCGCCGGTACCCGAAGATATACGGGCTCTGGACCGGACTCTAAAGAACGTAATGCTATATCGCGATCCGCCTGATCACACCCGTCTTCGTTCGCTGGTCAACAAAGCATTCACTCCACGGATTGCCGAACAGTTAGAGCCGCGAATTCGAGAAATTTCATCCCATCTTCTTAATGGGTTTGAACCCGGGGCGACTTTTGACCTGGTGCGCAATTTTTCATTCCCGTTGCCGGTAATCGTGATCGCCGAATTGCTGGGCTCTCCCGTAGAAGATCGTGACCTCATTAAGGACTGGTCGGCTTTCTTAACACGCACAATCGATTACAAGCCATCCAAGGAGACGCTTGTGAAAGGGAACCAAGCCGCGCTCGAGTTTCGCGATTACTGTCGCGGCCTAGTAGAAGATCGGTCTCGGAATCCCAAGGACGATCTGCTAAGCGAGTTGATTCGAGCTACCCATGAAGGCGATCGCATGTCCGTGGATGAACTTTTGGATATGTGTATCCTCATTCTTGAAGCCGGTCACGAAACGACGATGAATTTGCTTGCAAATTCCGTTTATTTAATGACCCAATATCCCGAGCAGCAAACATTGCTTCGCGCCCAGCCTAAATGGATGGAGTCCGCCATTGAAGAGATTCTGCGTTTCGAGCCGCCTGCCCATCTACGGCATCGCACAGTCGGGGAGGACATAGAGTATAAGGGCCACATGCTAAAACGCGGAGATTTAGTCAGCGGATGGATTGTCTCTGCGAATCGGGATCCCGAGGTTTTCTTCGCCCCCGATTCGTTCGACATTACCCGCGATAAAAATCCCCACTTGTCATTCGGACAGGGGATTCACTTTTGTTTGGGTGCACCACTTGCACGGAAAGAGGGGATGATCGCTTTGCAAACGTTACTTGACAAGTACTCACGACTGGATCGGGTTCACGAGCAAGTGGAGTGGATATCTTATCCGGGAAAGCGTTACTTGAAGGAGCTTATCATTCACGCGAAATGATGTTCACGCGGTCATCGAAGCTGCGATGGGAGGCGAAGATTTCTCCCTGTACCGGGAGCGGGTGCCCGGCTGCTTCATTTGGATGGGAACGGGGGGACCGAACAGCGGCACCGTCCGCGATTTACGTTGAACGAAGAGGCTCTGGCCGTCAGCGCTTCCTTGTTCGCCGAAACGGCCATGCTGGCTTTAAGGTCGATCGGATGAGCCGGATCCCTAAGCTTTGAATTTTCGGGAAAACTTGGCAGTTTAATGCCGAACCATCGGAATAAAGGCAAACCAATGAAAAGTGGCGACGTAAAACTACAGGGGCTAATGCGGTCGGAAAACCAACCGAGATGCCGGCCAGTTGCCTGAACGGCGGATGAACCTCCGTCTGTTATCCTTATGGTTTCCGGATGGAGGTTTTTTGAAAGGGTGATCGGCGGGAATGCCCGTTGGCAGGCATTCTCCAAATCCTACTTGGCATGTATGGAGCATCCTCGATCCGTTAACTTTTACCGTAAGTTTATTGTTCACGCCATAAAGACGAAATGACAACAGGGGGGACTCATAAGGCAGAAGCTTGAATGGGCTCACTAAAACTTTTGGAAGGGGAGTTTTGATGAGACAACATATTGATCAAAGTATTGAATTCAATCCCATGTCGGCCGATTTCCAACGGGACAGGTACGCCGTCTTTAAGAAGATCAGGACCCACTGTCCGATTTTAAAAGAATCGAAGACGGATCATTGGGGACGTAACTATACGACGTGGCATTTTACCTCCTACGAGGATGTCTTGTGGGCGTTTCGGGACAGAAGGTTCGTCAAGGACCTGACGAAGGTATTACCGGCGGAACAGATTCCGCCGGCCCCGGACCAATTGCGGGCTCTTCAACAGTCGATGCAGAACATGATGGCGTTTCGCGATCCGCCGGATCATACTCGCCTTCGTTCGCTGGTCAACCAAGCCTTCACCCCGAGCATCGCCAAACGGTTGGAACCGAGAATTCGCGAAATTGCATCCTATCTTCTTCAAGAGATCGAACCGGGCGAGACGTTCGACCTGTTTCACCGGTATGCCTACCAGCTGCCGATAATCGTGATCGCCGAATTGTTCGGTGCCCCTGCGGCAGATCGCGAGCTGATCAAGGAATGGTCGAGAAACTTGCTGCCTGCGGTCGATCACAACCCGTCCAAGGAGGCGCTTGTACAAGCGAACCAAGCCATGATAGAGATTCGCGATTACTGTCGGGACCTGGTGCGTGAACGATCTCGAAATCCGAAATTAGATCTGCTGAGCGGGTTGATCCGAGCCACGCATGAAGAAGACCGGATGTCCGAGGATGAACTTGTGAACATGTGTGTGCTCATTCTCGAGGCCGGTCACGAAACCACGACGAACTTGATTGCGAATTCAGCTTACCTGGTGGCCCGATACCCGGAGCAGCAAGCGCTGCTTCGAGCTCAACCCGAATGGTTGGAGTCCGCCATTGAAGAGATTCTGCGTTTCGAGCCCTCCGTCCAGCTGCGACATCGGATCGTCGGGGAAGACATCGAGTACAAGGGGCATCTTTTGAAACGGGGAGATTCGGTGGCAGCCTGGATTGCGTCCGCCAATCGGGATCCTGACGTATTTTCCGATCCGGATCCGGATACGTTCGATATTACCCGCGGCAAAAATCCCCATTTGTCGTTCGGACAAGGGGTCCACTTCTGCCTCGGCGCACCTCTGGCGCGGAGAGAGGGCGCGATTGCTTTGCAAACGCTTTTGGACAAGTACGAACGTCTGGAGCTGGTTGAGGGGCGTGTTGAATGGAAGCCGACTCCGGGGAGACGAAGCTTCGAGGAGCTTGTCGTTCATGTGAACTGATGTTTACAGCCACTGGAGAAAGGAGCTGCGTGACATGACCTTGAGCGCGAATTATTTCCGTGAGCAGTCCGTATCCTTGCAACCGAAGCTGGTTGCCATGCGGAGGGAGCTGCACCAATATCCCGAACTGTCGAACGAAGAATACGAGACGACGGCACGGATTCGAACCTGGCTGGAGGAAGCGTGCGTTCGGCTTCTCGACCTGAGGCTGCCTACCGGTGTATTGGCGGAGGTGAAGGGGGCGAGGCCGGGACCGACGATCCTGCTTCGCGCCGATATTGACGCGCTCCCCGTCGCGGAACAGACGGGCTTGCCGTTTGCCTCAAAGGTTCCCGGAAAGATGCACGCCTGCGGCCACGATTTTCATACGGCCGCAATCATCGGGGCGGCGGAGCTGCTGCAGGCGCGAGCGGACGAACTGCACGGTACCGTCCGCCTGTTGTTCCAGCCGGCGGAAGAGCTGGCTGTCGGCGCCCGCGCGGTCATCGAAGCGGGCGCCTTGGAAGGAGTCAGCGCGGTATTCGGGATGCACAATAACCCGGAACTTCCCGTGGGTACTGTAGGGATACGGACTGGGCCCATGACGGCGTCGGTCGATCGTTTCGATATCAGTGTCCAAGGCAAGGGCGGTCATGCGGGTGTGCCGGAGGCGGCCGTCGACCCGGTGGTGATCAGCAGTGCGATCGTCACCGCCCTCCAGACGTTGGTCAGCCGCAATGCCAGTCCGCACCATTCCGCCGTTGTCAGCGTGTGCAAGCTGCAGGCCGGTGCGGCTTGGAATATCATACCGGACACCGGGGTTCTGGAAGGCACGGTAAGAACGTTTCAGCCGGAGGCTAGGGCGCGAATTCCCGATCAGATGCGACGGATCGTCGAGGGTGTGGCCGAAGGATACGGGGCCGAGGCGTACTTGAAGTGGACGGCAATGATTCCCGCGGTGAACAACGATGCGCGAATGACCGGTATCATCCAAGCGGCGGCCGAAACGCAAGGACTCCGTATCGTAGAAGCGGTGCCTACGATGGGAGGCGAAGATTTCTCCCTGTACCAGGAGCGGGTGCCCGGCTGCTTCATTTGGATGGGAACGGGGGGGACCGAGCAGTGGCATCATCCGCGATTTACGTTGAACGAAGAAGCGCTGGCCGTCAGCGCTTCCTTGTTCGCGGTGACGGCCGTGCAGGCTTTGAGGTCGATCGGATGAGACCGGCCTCACCGACCTCGAAGTTTGTCAAATCCATTTTATTGTCAAGCAATATTTCGACAAAAATACCCTATTTTGGGTAAGTCGGCCGACTTATTTAAAAACAGTGTATATTTTGGTAGATTTATGCCGAACCGTTGAGAAAAAAGGCAAACCCGCTGAAAAGCGGGGACGCAAAGCTACAGGGGCTAAGGCGGACATGCATGTCCGCGATGCCAGCCAGTTGCCCGAAACGGCGGATGAACCTCCGTCTGTTTGCATGCGAATGCTGTCGGGCGGAGTTTTTTTGTTCGGCGGACATTGTTCGGGGAGGGAATGCCGTGAGCCGGAATCGGATTTACCCGGTACGGAAAGGAGGTGATTCGAATGAGGATTCGACACTAGAGACCGCCGGCGAAATGGCCGTACGGCACAGCCGGCATTTTGAAATCGAACAAGAGGGGAAGGAAATCGGAATAGATGGGGGAATCGGACCAATCGTTGACGAGTCTCGCCATTCACACCATACTCGATGCCATCATGCATTTAACAGGAGGTTTGTAAATGCTCACAGGTTCTAGACTGCGGCCGTTTCGGCCATTCGTTTCGGCTGTGCTCAGCGTGGCTTTGGTTGTTTCGGCATGGACCGGAACGATTCTTTTTCCGACTCCCGCCTCCGCGGCTTCCGCGCCGGTGACGAAGGTGTTTCAGGAAGGTCTTGACGGATACGCGGGCACGCAATGCAGTTATGTCAGCAAAGGTTTCCCCAATGATACCAATGAGACTAAGGGTCTCTCCATTGGCAAAAATGCATCCGGGACGACGGATATTCGGATTTTTTGTCAGTTCGATCTTTCGTCCATACCGCAGCATGCAACGATTGCGAGCGCCAGTTTTGAACTAACCAGAACTCCCTTTGGTGCAACGCCGGACGCGGCCGTACCCGTATCGGTCCATAAGGTCAATACGGCCTGGGATCAAGGTATAATTACGTGGAATAATTCGGTAACGACCGCGATTTATGATCCGACCCCCGTCAAGGTGCAGACAATCAACGCGATTGCACCCAGATCCGTGGCGACATTCGACATAACCCCCCTCGCTCGGCAATGGGTCGACAGAAGCGCGCCGAATTATGGAATCATGCTGCAGGTGGCGGAACTGCCTGTCGGTATAACGAACTGGTCTAGAGGGTTTAGTCATGAAGAGCTCACATTATATCCGGCTGATCGTCCCAAGCTGACGGTTACCTACACCATTCCTCCAACCGGCGTAGACGTAACGCCGACTACGTTATCGCTGGTACAAGGCGGAAGTACGGGACAGCTCAGCGCGACTGTGCTTCCCGATACGGCAACGAATAAAACCGTAACGTGGACGTCGTCCAATTCCGCCGTTGCGACGGTCGATGTCGGCGGGGTCGTCACGCCGATCGGCCCGGGCACGGCGACCATCACCGCGACGACGGAAGACGGGAACTATACGGATACGAGCACGGTAACCGTTAAGGCTCCGAATGTACCCGCTACGGGTGTGGACGTTACGCCGTCCACCCTATCGCTGATACAAGGCGGAAGCGCGGGACAGCTCAGCGCAACCGTGCTTCCCGATACGGCAACGAATAAAACCGTGACGTGGTCGTCGTCCAACACCGCCGTAGCGACGGTCGACGCCGTCGGGGTCGTCACGCCGATCGGCCCGGGCACGGCGACCATAACCGCGACGACAGAGGACGGGAACTATACGGATGCGAGTACGGTGACGGTTTCCAGCGCAAACCTGAGCAACCTTGTGCTATCGGAAGGTTTGCTGACGCCGACGTTCAACGGCGGAACGACGAATTATACGGTTGCGGTGTTGAACGGCGTGAACAGCCTGACGGTTACACCGTCCGTTTATGATCCGAATGCGACGGTGAAGGTGAACGGGAAACCGGTAACGAGCGGCACGGCGTCCGAGCCGATTCTGCTGAACGTTGGGGACAATAATGTGGTCGATGTAACGGTAACGGCACAAGACGGTACGACGACGAAAACGTACACGGTGACGGTGACTCGTGCGGCGGCGAGCAGCAACGCCGACTTGAACAATCTGACGTTGTCGGATGGCACTTTGGCGCCGGCATTCAATGGCGGAACAACGAGCTATTCGGCTACGGTAGCGAACAGCGTGTACAGCTTGACGGTTACGCCGACCACAGCGGACCCGAACGCGACGGTGACCGTCAATGGGACGCCGGTTGCGAGCGGCATGCCGTCGCAAGCCATTTCGCTGAATGTAGGGAACAATGAGGTCACGGTGACCGTCACGGCACAAGACGGCACGAAGAAGACATACACGATCGTGATTACCCGCAAGGCCGCGGCTCCGGCGCCGACCGACGATGGAGGCTCGGATTCCAGCGACAGCGACGGCAGCGGGGGCAGCAGCGGCGGAGGCGCATGGACGCCAACGGCTCCCGTCAACCCGACAAATCCTCCGGTAGATAAGCCGGATACGGACAAGCCGTCGGAACATTCGGGCGGGGCTGCATGTACGAAGCTTACCTGGTCGGATATCCAGAACCATTGGGCGAAAGCGGATATCGAATCGGCTTCGCAGCTGTGCGTGGTTCAGGGGCCTTCGAGCGACAAGTTTTTGCCGGACGACGAGGTGACGAGGCTGCAGTTCGCCTTGATGGTCGCACGGGCAATGAAGCTGCAGGCTGCGGGGAACGTCTCGAACCTGGAAGCTTTTGAAGATCGGCAGGACATCCCGGGCTGGGCAGCCGCCGAATTGACGGCGGCCGTCCAAGCGGGCATTATCGAAGGCTATGACGACAATACGTTGCGTCCGAACGAGAAGATCAGCCGGGCGGAAATGATCACCATGCTGATCCGGGGCTGGAACATGTCGGCTTCGTACGGGGCGACCACGTTCGCGGACGATGCGGACATTCCGGATTGGGCGAAAGGTTACGTTGCGAAAGCGGAGAAGGAAGGGATTATCGAAGGCCGCTCCAACAACCGTTTCGAGCCGTCCGGTACGGCCACTAGGGCGGAAGCCACCGTGGTGCTGGTCCGCATGCTGAGAGACAAGCCGTAAATCGGAGCCGCATCGGCTGCCATCACAACCGATGCCTCCGACTATGCATCCTGGCAAGCTGGACGAAGGGTTTTACGAACACGAAACAACCATTGCCGACTATTCCAGTCGTCGATGGTTGTTTTTTTGCGTAGGGTGGCATCTCGTCCCCCGCTTCGCTGCCGTTTCGCCACAACCAAAAGGTTCGGTTTGCGCAGCAATGGCGTCCGTATCGCTAAGCGCCAAAGCCGGGGCGGGTGGCGGGAAACGGCATATCGGCTCGTATGACCTGCGCTGCGTCGTCGGGAGTTGGAGCAGGGGCGAGCATGGGGCGGCGGCGGGACCGGACCTAAGTTCCAAGTGTCTAACGGACATGGCGGCCGCTATCGAGCCTCATTTCGGCTTATTTTGTTTCTAACGGACACAGGCGCACCTATTTGGCGAAAAACCCCTTTTTGGACGGCGGTTCGGAGCAAATAAGCGCAGTGGTGTCCGTTACGATTGGAAAACGGCCGATTTTCGCGAAATAAGCGCCGTGGCGTCCGTTACGTTTCGGAAGCAGCCTGGGGCGGCAATGTAATCGACCGGAACGGCAAGCTTGTATGGATCGATTGGGAGAGCGCAATCATCGCGCCCACGGTATGCGACTTGTTTTCGTACAAAGGTACGGAGTACGCCGCTTTTCGCCTAAATCTAAGCCAATGGCTTCACGATCTTTTGCATGAGAATTTCGGAGCCAGGCAAAAGCAAAACGATCCCGAAATGGTAGAGTTTCACTGTCCGGATCGCTGGGCGTCCATTGAAGCCGACATCGAGCAATTGTTCCGTAAAAAAACATGACGAACGGGCCGGATATTTCAGTAATAATCGTTCTCTACCGGTACCTTCACCGCATCCTCGAGTACGATGGAGTAGGTGATTAATAATCGGTTTACGAAGCCCGTAAAATACGGAGAATCCGCCGAATAGCTTTCCTATTTGACTCTCGGCCCGAATGCGGAAGAAGCATTGGGAATAACGCGGTAAAAGACTTGGAGGTTCAGCTATGCCGATTACCCGCGAAACGATTCTGAAAGAAATTGTGTCTGGTCTTGGCGGCGAAGAGTACATATTGGCCATTTGGCTGGAGGGAGCGGACGGCACAAACAGTTTGGACGAGTATTCCGACATCGATCTCGTTTGCTGCGCCAAGGAAGGATGCGTAGACGAGGCGATCGCGCGATTGGACGAATGTATGAGCGTTTTGGGACGAGTCGACATCGCCTATGAACAACCCGGCCGACCTAGCAATAACCGATATAAGGTATATCGCCTGGAGGATACGCCCGACTGTCCATTCATTGACGCGACAGTTCAAAGCGAGAGCGTGCCGGTTCCGTTCATTGCCGAGGACAAAACCGTCGTGCCGGTTGTATTGTTGGATAAGGCGGCTATTGTGAAGTATCGAACGATGGATCGCGCGTCCCTCCGTTCGCAACTGCATGCCCGATTGCTGCAAGCTCAGGGCCTCTACAGTCAAAGGAGTCGAGCGGTCAAGTATACGAAACGCGGGCTATTTTTGGAGTCGCTCATTTACTATCAGAAGTATGTATTGAACCCGCTTGTGGATGTGCTTCGCATCATCCATACTCCACTCCAAGCCGATTGTTTTCTGGTTCATGCGTCGCGGGATTTTCCCGCTGAAGTGGTGACGGCCTTGGAGCATCTGTATGGCGTAAAGACTGTGCAAGATATAGCCGAACGAATGGATTCGGCAGACGAATTATTTCATAAAGCTATGGCTGAGGCCGATGTCATGCTCTCGCAATAGTTCGGAGACGGGGGGTGTCGGCGATGACAAATCGTTCAGACTCGATGGTGCCGGGCGACGAGGTTTTGGACAAGTTCGGGATCCGACCGGTTGCCCCGCTCGGAGGGAGACTCAACCGGCATTGGCTCGTGAGTCGCAAGGACGAACTCCTTGTATTGCGCCTCTGGTCCGAGACGGCTCCGGTTGACGATATCGAGGATGAGGTGCGTCTGCTCCAAAGCATTGCAGCGCTGGGATGGCCTGTAGCAGCCGTCATTGAAGGGACGATCGAGCTGGAGGGGCGGACGTGGTGGCTGTTCCCCTATCTGGTCGCTTGACCCCGAGGATCGGGAGCTGCTCACGCCGATGTGGTGGGCGGGACTTATGGAGGGGGCCTGTCGGCACCTGAAGGAAGGGACTCGCAACGACGGCTGGATCGTCAAGAAATTGCTGGAGCGCTCTCCGTTGATGGGACCGGATGCCGTCGCATTTCGTTAAGTGCGGCTCCGATCGGAGAAAGCTTCGGTATAAGACGGGGCGCAATCATCGCTTGTCCCCGTGCATGTGCCGCTGTTTGGGCTGGGGAAGCCGTTTTCTCCGCTGTTGGAGACGGCTTCTTTTTTCGCAGATATGGAAAGGTTTAGCTTCGCCAAAGCGTTAAAGTGAAGTGGGGATTTCCGCCGGAGACGGTGTCCATAAACCGTGCCCCATTAATCCTGCACGGCCAACCGGAATCGAACGAACTGGAAAACCTCCGGTTCTGACGGTTTTTCTTAGTTTGCTTCGGGCAAAGTTGTAACCATACGGATCTGGGCGAATACATTGGTGGCATGGCATTCACACATTTTCAGGAGAGGACATCCGACAATGAGCGCTTACCGTCACCTGGCTTGGCATGAAACGTTAGACATGCATGAATTGGTCGCTTTTCAAACGATCGGATTAATAAAACTAAAGCGTTCCGTAAACGAAGTCGACGACCCTGCGTTGAAAAGCTTGTACATCGAAACGATCAAAGCGCTTGACGGCAATCTTCGCGAATTGCTCGCGTTTTACCCGCAAGCCCCTCACCCGCATATGACTCGCGATAAGGATGCGAAAGACCCCGAAACCGGATTTTTCGCAGGGGATCTTTTGGGAATGGCCAAAACGTTGGTAAGAAGCTATGCGATCGCCATTACGGAAACGGCTACCCCAAGGCTGAGGGAAGTTCTTCAAAAGCAGATTAACGGCGCGATCCAATTGCACGCCAATGTGTATTACTTCATGCTCCAGCGCAGTTACTATCCTTCGTATGACCTCGACCAACTGCTGGCAAACGATAAACGAAACGCTCTGCGGGCGCTGTCCATGTAAAAGCTTCCTCCCGCATGATTAGGAAGTCCTCGTCTTCGGCAGACGGGGATTTTGTTTCGAATGCGCGGGCGTTTTGCGAATATATTAGATAGCGGCTGCCGGTTGAACGGGGAGAAGGGGACATGACGATGACGGCTCGCTCCGATGCGGCTTCGATCGTCTTCGACGATGTTTCTTATCGGTATTCGGAACATGACGATTGGGCGTTGACGCATATTCGGTTCGGCATCGCTTCGGGCGAATGGGCGACCGTCACGGGAGGAAGCGGTTCGGGCAAATCGACGCTGGCCAAACTCGCGAACGGCTTATTGAAGCCGGATGCGGGACGCGTAACGGTTTACGGAACGGATGCTTCGAGCGGAGACGCGCGGACGATCCGGCAGCTTATCGGAATCGTCTTCCAAAATCCCGACGATCAGACGGTCGGCGGAACGGTCGAGGAAGACATCGCCTTCGGACTGCAGAACCTGCGGGTTCCCCGGGACGAGATGCGCCGACGAATCGACCGGGTTTTGCGTCTGCTGCGGTTGACGGAGCTGCGGGGCCGCCCCGTTCACGGATTGTCCGGCGGACAAAAACAAAGACTTGCCGTTGCCGGCGTACTCGCGATGAACCCGAGAGCGATCGTATTCGACGAAGCCGCGTCCATGCTGGATCCGGAAAACGCGGCGCATTTGCGCTCGGTCATGCTCGACCTTCATCGCTCCGGCATCACGATTATTCATATTACGCACGATCCCGAGGACCTGTTGAAGTCGGAACGGATCTTGGTTCTTCACGACGGGCGGTTGGCATTCGACGGCGATTGGCGGGCGTTGGCCGCATGCTCCGGCGTTTTGGAGGAAGCGCATATGCTTGCTCCGTTTCTGATTCGGTTTCAACAGGCGATCCGGGCGAAAGGATGCGACTGGCCGGTCTTCAGCGGATCGGAAAAGGAATTGGCGAGGACGATATGGGAATTCGCTTCCAAAATGTAAGCTTTGCGCATGCCAAACGATCGCCCGTCCGTCAAACGGCGATAACTCGTCTCTCGCTGATCGTCCCCGACGGGCAGATCGTTGCCGTAATGGGCCCATCCGGCTCGGGAAAATCGACCTTGGGCCAACTGGCCGGCGGACTGCTCGTCCCCGACGCCGGAACGGTATGGGTGGATGACGTCGATACGAAGCAGCGCGGAAACCGCCGCATCCTTTGGCAAAAGATCGGCTATGTCGCCCAGTTTCCCGAGCACCAGTTGTTCGAAGCGACAGTGGCCCAGGACGTCGGGTTCGGTCTTCGCGGGCTGAAAATGACCGGGCTGGAGGCGGCGGATCGGGTGAAGCGGGCGATGGAAAGCGTCGGTCTTCCTTACGAACGATACCGGGATCGTTCGCCGTTTCGGCTTAGCGGAGGGGAGAAGAGGCGGGTTGCGCTCGCCGGCGCTCTGGTGCGGGATCCGCGCATTTTAATACTCGACGAACCGACGGTCGGGCTCGATCCGTTAGTCCGCGGGCAGCTTCTGGATTTGCTCAAACGGATACAGGCGGCTCGCCGTATAACCGTCGTTTATATTACTCATGACTTGCAGGGCGCGCTGGAATGTGCCGACCGGCTCGTTTTTCTCGATAAAGGGGAGCTGGCTGCCGACGTCATGACATCCGATATTACGCCTGCCTGCGAGTTCGCCTCGTCGCTGCCTCCGACGCCGTTGATCCGGTTGTTGAAGGAGCTCGATGCGGCATTTCCCGGGCAGCTTCCGGCCGGGCTCGTTCGGGAGCAGGCGCTTCTCGACTTTATCGCGAAACGTTTGCCGCGTACGAAGGGGAGGGGCGTATGAACGAATCCGGAATTTTGTCCGTCCTGCAGTATTCGCCGGATACGTCGTTGCTGCACCGGTTCGACCCTCGGGCCAAGTTCGTTTTTTTCATTTCGTATTCGGCGCTTCTTTTCTCTTCCGCATCGTTGGCGGCGGCACTCGGATACGGCCTGATTGCGGTCGTCCTGCTCGCTCTCGCCAAGTTCGATCCGATTCGGCTGTGGAACTCCGTCAAGGGGATCGTCGTGCTTTTATCGGTCATGAATGCGGTGCAAATTGTCAGCCATCCCGGCGGGAAAGTCATCGCCGCCTGGTACGGAATGGCGATTACGACCGGTGGAATCGAAACGGCCGCCCGGCTTTCGTGCAGGTGGTTTTCGTTCTACCTCGTCGTCTTGCTCCTGTTCGCCACAACCTCTCCGACCAAACAAATCGAAGCATTGCGCAAGCTGATGTCGCCGCTCCGGCGAGCCGGGATCCGATCGGAGGCGTTCGTTTTCATGCTAACGATCGCCGTTCTGTATGTCCCTTATCTGCTCGAGGACATGAATCGAATCGTGCAAGCCCGGAAAGCGAGAGGGGGACTGCCTCCTTTCTGGAACGTGCCGGGGTGGAGCAAAGAAGCGATGCATCTGCTGTATCCGTTAACGATCGGGATTTACCGCCGGGCGGAAGCGCTGTCGGCGGCGCTCGAAGCGCGGGGCTACCGGCCCGGCTGTCCGAGAACGGAGTATGAGCCGCTGCGATTCGGCGCCAAGGATGCCGTGCTCGTCGCCGCGGCGTGTTTGCTTCCGCTGGCCGGATTCGTACTTCAATAGCCGGGTTAAGGAGGGCTCTCGCCATGCGAAAATTATGGCTGCGATATTGGGGACAGCCTTTGCCGGTCGACGTTTCCGCGATTGGGGGAAAGCCGAGCGCGGCCGATCAGACGAAGCGTCTCGTCACGGTCGCCTTGCTCGGCGCTTTGGCCGCGCTGCTCCAATCCGCCGGGGGATTGCTGCCGGGACCGGGCTTTTTGATCAGTCCGTTCGCTACCGCCCCGATGGTATTGGCGACGGTGATGTCGATCCGTTCGGGCTTGAGCTCCTATATGCTCGCCATCGTGCTGCTGCTGATCATCCAGCCGGGCGAACTGATCGTATTCCCGTTTACGACGGGGCTGCTGGGGCTGGCTCTCGGTTACGGCATCCTTCGCTTCGGCAATCGGGCGAAGGTCGTTACATTCGCCGCGCTCGCGTTGGCGGCCGGGATCGCGCTGCTCGTATACGGCTTGCGTTTCCCGATATTGGGTCCTTCCGTCTCCACGAACTTTCGAATAAGCGTAATCGTCTATATCGTCTTGTTTTCGTGGATATACAGCGCGATTTGGCTGGAAGCGAGCTTGCGGCTGCTAAGCAAACTCAAGAGGGCGATTTAGAGCGGACCGATTATCGTCCCTCGATTGTTGGCTTTACTGATTCCCCCCCCCCCCCCCCCCCGCTATTCCCTGGACAAAAAACGATAACCGAAGGTCGTATTCCGTCGGCGTCGCAGCAAGCTGATCGACCTTTTCGTACATTTGTGGATTTAACTTGAAAGAAGGAGAGGGGTATAGAAGGATGGAACAATCGGCGAAAATCGAACGGGAAACGGCCCGTCTGTCGCTGGGAGTCGTCATACGGATCAGTTTGGTCTTTAACGTGCTGTGCGGCATCGTATATCCTCTCGTATGCACAGGGGCGGCCCAGGCGCTGTTTCCGGGATATGCGAACGGGAGCTTGATCGAGAACGCCGAAGGCGAAGTCGTCGGCTCGGAGCTGATCGGACAGACGTTTGAGGATCCGGGCCATTTTCACGGCCGCGTTTCGAGCATCGACTACAAGGCGGAGGCGTCGGGATCGAACAACTATGCGCCTTCCAACCCGGACATGCTGAAACGGACGGGGGCATCGATCGAGGCGTGGAAGAAAGCCAACCCGGACGTACCGGTTAGCGAGCTTCCGATCGACTTGATCACGTATTCCGGCACCGGGCTCGATCCGCACATTACGCCGGAATCGGCCAAAGTGCAGGTGCCGCGTATCGGCAAGCAGACGGGACTTTCCGCGGACGAGCTGAACAAGCTGATCGAGGCGAATACCGAAGGGCGGGACCTCGGCCTGTTCGGCGAACCTCGCGTGAACGTGATGAAGCTGAACCTGGCTTTGGACGGATTGCTCGGCAAATAACAAAGCTTGGAAAAATGTCAGGATGAGAGCTGCATCTAGCGAAATCCCGAGGTCGTACTTGTGGACGGATTGGCGCATCGAAACCGGGACGGCGCCCGGTTCCCGACCCGGCTCGACGATATCCGGTTTTTGCTCAGCCGCGGCATCAGCGTCATTACAACCGTGAACGTCTTCGAGCTTGAAGACGTTCGGGACATCGCGCGAAGGCTGACCGGCATCCGCGTTTCCGAAAAGCGTCGGCTTGCTCGAGACGCACGGCCGCCAAGAAACGGCGGATCAAGCAGGCGCGCTGGACGTGCTGCCGCGCAAGACGATCGAATACAAAGGAACCCGGCTGGAAGAAATGGATACGGACGCAATCGTCCGCCGCAATCCGGAGGTCGTCTTGATCGACGAGCTTGCGCCTACGAACGTCCCCGGCAGCAAATACAAGAAACGGTACGAGGACGTCCTTGAGCTTTTGGCTGCCGGCATATCGGTCATTACGACGGTCAACGTTCAGCATCTGGAAAGCTTGAACGATGCGGTCGAGCAAATTACGGGCGTGCGCGTCCGGGAGACGGTGCCGGATCACATTTTGAGATTGGCGGACGAAGTGCGGCTGATCGACGTGACGCCGCAATCGCTGCAGCAGCGAATGAAGGAAGGCAAAATATATGCGATGGATAAGGTGCAGCAGGCTCTGACCCACTTTTTCAAAACCGGCAATTTGATCGCGCTTCGGGAATTGGCGCTGCGGGAAATCGCCGACGACGTGGACGAAAGGCTGGAGGCGTGGGAGCGCAGCGGCTCGCTTCGGGGACCGTGGCGGCGCAAAGAAGTCATTTATGTTTGCGTGAGCGGCATGCCGGATGCCGAACGGCTCATTCGCCGAGGATTTCGGATCGCCTACCGGCTGAAGGCCGTTTGGTACGTAACGTACGTTCGGACGGAGCGTTCGGCTCCGCCTGCGGAACTGGCGGAACGGCTCGAAGCTCTGAAGAAGCTGACGGAGCGATTGGGTGGGATTTTCGAGATCGGACATGCGAGAAAGACGAGAGTCGTCGCCGGCGTTCTTGTGCGCAAAGCGACGGAGTACGGAGCTACGCAGATGATCGTCGGCCAATCGAGGCCGTCCTTTTGGAAGGAGCTGCGGCAAGGGTCCGTCGTCAAGCGGCTGCTTCGGTCCGCCCGTCATATCGATGTGCTCGTCGTCGCCGATTGCGATCCGGCAACCGTTCGATGAAGAAGTCGTCTGTGTTATTCCGACGGAAGCGGTTATAAACCGAACCTCCGAAAACGCCTAAAGTCCGAAATCTTTGCCCGTCGAAGGAGGAGTACACGATCGCTTTATGCCCCGATTCGGTCGGAAGGCATGCCCGGTTTCGGAGCGCCATCCATTTCTTGTCGGCGTTCGACCTGTCCGACCGCATAGCTTTCATGTTACTGGAATATCTCCTTCTATATTTATCAATGGATAGGCGCTGGGTTAGTTTAACTGGAAAAGCTCCCGGAAATCCGGCGCTGCAGCGGCAAAAAGCTCTATTCGGGCGAAATTAACGGGAAGTTTTCCGGCAGTTAAGGTCGGCTGTAGGGTAACCGGCCAAATAGCATCAGGTTTTCCCTTTAAAAGTTTGCCGTCCGTTTTCTTTCCTATTGCCGTCTTCTCGGCAGACCTATTTGCGGACGATGGATGATGGCCCTGCGAATGTGTGGCGCCACAGCCCAATTAATCATGTATGAGCGAAGCCCGGCCGCACACAATAAAGGCCGCCGAAATTCGATCGGCGGCCCCGCTTGCGATGCCTACTTGTCGTATTTGAACAAATTGACGCCGGAGACGTAATACAGATCGCCGTTGTTATCCTGCGCCAGGAGAGAAGCGCCGCCGGAAACGAGCGTTACCGTCTGCTTCGTAGCCGGATCGATCCGGTACAGCTTGCCTCCGACCGTCGCGTACACGTAACCGTCGGGGTTCGGCTCCATCTTGGCGTCGCGCCATACGTGGTTCGCGCCGGAGTAGCTGACCGGGAATTTGTCGGCGCTGTATACGACCGATCGGGTGGCCGGGTTGAAGACGAACAAAGTCCCTTCGGCGACTCCCCAAATATTGCCGTCCGGACCGGCCATCAGCGCCGTAATGGCGCGTTTGCCCGCCACCGGTACGATTTCGAACGTTTTTTGATTCAACGTCGCGTCCCACACGAACAGCTTCGCTTCCGCCGCCGTCGGCGCAATTCCGAGTCCGCCCCAGACGGATGTGCCCCCGAACACTTCGTTGTTCTTGTAAGCGAGAGAGACGACGCTCTGATCGGGAATGACGTTGCGGGTTACGCTCAGGGCGGCGGTCCCCAAATCGTATACCGCAAACGCTCCGCCAAGCTTTCCGTAATCGGGCACGGTGCCTACGAACAGCTTGTTGAGCGACGGGACGGCCAGCATGCCGAACGGGCGGTCCTGCTCCCACGAGCCCAGGTTGAACAGCGTTTTCGGATTTCTGGGCGTGCCGGTCGGATTCCAGGGCTGCGTGACGTCGTACTGTTGAATGATGGCTCCGGGGTAAATGCCGAAGTAAAGAGAGCTGCCCGCCTCCGTAATATGTTCGGCCTGACCGACGCCTCTGTACTTCGTCTGTGCGCCCGTCGCCGGGTTGTAGACGCCCATGCCGCCGACCAAGTAGCCGACGCTGTATATATTGCCGTCCGGCCCGCGCTTGACGGACTGGATCGAGGTTGGGGATTCCGGCAGAACGACCGCCGTTTTGGCCCAATTGCCCGTGCTCGGGTTATATTTCAATAGTTCGCCCGATCTGAGCGCGGCCACGAACGAATAGCCCGGATACCCGGTCTCGTTCAACGCTATGAACGCGGAGCCGATCATATTGGAGCCTACGTTCGCCAGCAGCGTCTCGGTTTTGCTCGTCAAGTCGTAAGTGTACAGGCTGCCGTTCTTCGTGTAATACACCGCGTTTGCCGTTGGGGACAGCTTGGATACGCCGATGGAGCCGATGCCGGATAAGGTGCTTTCCACCTGCAGCGTCGCTTTATCGATGACGAGCGTCGCGCCGGACGGGCTCATTTTGGCGAAAATTTTGCCGCCCGCGTAATTCGTATAGTATGTAAATTCTTCTGTTGCATACGCGGCCGGAAGAATGTTCGTTTTGGCGCCGGTGTTGTTGTCGTACCGGATCAGATGCGCATGGGAGCCGATGCCCATATAGAGCCGGTGCGCGCTTTCGTCGTAAGCGATCGATCGGACATATTGCTCGCCGGGCTCGATTTGGCCGCCGAACGCGGTAAAGCCGATCCCGGGCTCGTACTTGAACGCTTTTCCGCCCGGGTAAGTGCCGCCGTATATTTTGCCGTTCGTTCCCGGCGTCAGCTCCCAAATCGTCGTCTCCCCGGCGACGGCGACGCCCAGATCGGCGACGGACGAAGAGCCGGGGATATAGCGAAACAGTTTGCCGGAGGCCGTACCCGCGTAGAGCGAGCCGTCGGTTGCGACCGCCATCCCCCACACGGCCGTCGCTCCGGGGAGATCGAACGTATGAAGGGACGCCCCGGTTTTGGCGTCGTATACGGCCAGTTTGGACGGATTGCCGTTAGAGCCGATGTAGAGCAGGTGATTGCCGTTCGAATCCGGACCGAAAGCGGCATACGAGGCGGAGGCGTTCGTAATCTGCACCCCCAAGTTGGATATGACCGGACCGCCAAGGGAAATGTCGTCGAAAAAAGCGGTAGCGGTCCCGCCAACCGTGCTGTACAGCAGGATGCTCATTTTCGCCGTTCCGGCCGGCGCGACGGCCGAGACGTACATCGGCGTCCACTGCGAGAGCGAACCGCCGAACGGCTCGGTTTGCATATGCAGAAGCGTATTGCCCGCATCCCAAAACCGGATGTTCAGGCTGACGGAGCCGCCGGCGACGTACGCCTTGGCGGAAGCCCGGACGAGCTGTCCGACCGAGACGGCGATTTTGTCGCTTTCGACGCCGACGGAGCCGGCGGTGCTGCCGTCGACGAGCTTCACGCTTTTGACGCCTTCGCTCGCCTGCTCGGTCGTCACGGAAACGCCGGAGCCGCCGAACGTCTGGGTCCAGCCCGGTATGGCCGTTCCTGCTGCGCCTTCCTCGAATCCGGCATTCCGGATGACCCGTTCCAGGACGACGCTGTCAAAATAAGCGGAAGCGGTGCCTGCGGCGGAGCTGTAAAGGAGAACGGAAGCTTGCGCGGCATTGGCGGGGGCGACGGCCGTAACGGATACGGACGTCCATTGGCCCGATGGGGAGGATACCGATCGGAAGCCGCTGGACAGAAGCGTGCCGGCGCTGTCGAAGAAGCGGATATAGATCGAAGGCGAGCCGCTCGCAATGTAGACTTTGGCGGATGCGGCGTACGATTCTCCCGGAGCGATGCCGGATACTTTCGCGCTTTCCTCGCCGGTCGAGGCGGCCGAGGAGGTGTCGGTAAGCAAAAGGCTTTGCGTGCCGTCGTACGCTTGCGCGGTCGATAACGAGATGCCGCCCGTGCCGAACGTTTGGGTCCAGCCCGGTATTCCGCCGGAGGAGGGGGCCTCGAACGACGGATTGACGAGCGTCAGCGGAATGCCGCCGGCTTCGGCACGCGGCGGTACGATCGGCGCGACCGCACCGAGAAGGAGCAGCAGGACGGCTATCCAAAACAGGGCGGGGCGGTGCTTGCGAACAATCATCATACGTGTCTCCCTTCAAAATGGTTTGTTAATCCGTTTTCCGAAGGCTAAAACGAACCACGACAAGGGACGAACGGGATGTTGATTGATTTTTGGCGGACACTCCTTCGACCGTCGGATCCATCCGGCGCTTGGTCCTTTTTATCGTAATCGGCTTTGTAAGCGCTGTCAACGGGAGGTGCGGCAAAATTGCAAGCATGCGCTGCGAACGATGTCGAGGGAGCGGCAGCCCCCCCCCGATCCGATCCCTCCATGGCATTCCGTCAAAAATCGGTGCCGCCCATTTTGCCGGATTGAAAGTCTTGAAATGCCCGAACGACTTCCTCTTTGCTGTTCATCACGAAAGGTCCGTGCCGGTAAACCGGTTCCCGGATCGGTTCGCCGCTTAATACGAGCACGAGCGTATCGTCGGTTTGGCCTTCGATGCGTATGTCCCCCTCCGTATTTTCAAACAGCACGAAATCCGCTTCGTTCGCCGCCGCGGCGTCGTTTATTTTCGCTTTGCCCCGGAGCACCAGCGCGGCCGTATTGAACGAGGACGGCAGCGTAAAGCTCGCTTTGCCGTTTTGCCTGAACGCGATGTCGTATAGATGAATGGGCGTAAACGTTTGCGCCGGTCCCTTCGTTCCGTTATAGTCGCCAGCTATGACGCGCACGGTGCCGCCGCCGTCCGGCAGCTCGACTCGCCCCATTTTCCCGCCGGGCAGCTCCTGGTATTTGGGCGGGGTCATCTTATAAGCGCGAGGGAGGTTGACCCACAGCTGGATCATATGAAACAGACCGCCCCGCTTGGAAAAATCCCGTTCGTGATACTCCTTGTGCAGCAGACCCGATCCCGCCGTCATCCACTGCACGTCGCCCGGACCGATCACGCCGCGATTGCCGTAATTGTCGCGATGCTCGATAAATCCTTCGTAAGCGATCGTAACGGTTTCGAAGCCGCGGTGCGGGTGCGCTCCTACGCCTTTTACTTTCGGGCTTGGCGGGAATTCGAACGGTGCATTGTAGTCCAACAAGAGGAACGGACTGAACCGGTCGCCGAAATCGTTGCCCCCGGGGAAGTAGTTGGATACGCGAAAACCGTCGCCTACCATATGAAAGGGGGCGCCTTGGAAAACGCCTTGTACGTTGCGTATCGTTGTCATAGTCGGTGCTCCTTTATCTTTATGTTAATAATCTTAATTTTAAAATATAATGCGATTGCCGGTTTGTCAATACCGTTTCTTCGGACGAACAAGTACGGCATTCGAATCCGTCGATCTATCGTGTGCCGGAACGGGTTCCAATATGCGACGAGCGGAAGGGAACGAAACGAGAAAAACCGGCCGGCGAAAACCGGCGCAGGCGCCTTCGAGCGAGAGGGCGCCCCGCCAAGCGAAGCTTCCGCCCGTTATTCGGCACCGCTTTCGCCGATTTTCTCCCCTGAACGATCTTGGGACGGCGGGGCGTATTTGATTTTCCAGACGAGTTCGCCGTCCTTCCGTTCCGTCACCACACCGTTTTCCATATCGTCCGTCAGCCGTTTGAGCCAGCTTTGTTCGGCTTCGAGCAGGGCGATGGAATACTCCAGTTCGATAACGAACACGCGGTCGATCCCCATCGCCAACGTTTCCTCCACGGAAGTTCGGGCGCCATGAATTTGCTCGGCAAGCGCTTCGGCCCTTTGCTTCAGCAGATCGAGCGCCACCCGCGGCTTCAAATGCCCCAAAAACGAAAGTCCGGCCGCAAACTGCGGATATTCCTTCGCGGGCGTACGCAACAATTCGTGCAGCCAGTCGAAAAATTCCGCCTTCCCTGCCGCGGTCGGCTCGTAAATCGTCCGCTCCGGATGTTTGCCTTCCCGCTCCGTTGCGATCGGCTGGATCCAGTTATGTTTCATTAACGAGTCGAACACGGCGTATAGCGAGCCGGTGTTCAGCTTGATGCTGTCGGACATTCCCCGTTGGCGCATCGTAACCCCGAGTTCGTAAGGATGCATGGGCCGTTCGTGCAGCAGCGACAAGATGGCCAAAGCGAGCAAGTTGCTCCGTTTCGGTTTGGGCATGCGTTTCAGCTCCTTAACGCGATAAAAGCATATCCTCATTATAGCCCGTTTTGATTAGTTTGTGAAATAGTAGTTGACTTTGTATAGTTTAAACAATATAGTTTAATTAAACTATATGAAGCTCGAGAAAGGATGATGGCGGATGGCAACCATCGGCAATCCGAAAAAAGCGGTCATTATCGGCTGCGGCATCGCCGGCCCGGCAACGGCTCTTTTTCTGAAAAAGGCGGGGATCGACTCCGTCGTTTACGAAGCGGAGGCGCGAGCCGACGATTATTCCGGATTGTTTCTTCATTTGGCTCGGAACGGATTGCAGGTGCTGAAGGAATTGGGGATGGACGACCAAATTCGCCGGGAAGGCATTCCGATGCATGCGATGAAGATGTACAGCGGGAAAGGCAAGCTGCTCGGCATTGTCGGCGAAACGGCGGGAGAGCCTCAAGGCTACACGATCAAGAGAGGGATGCTGCACAAGGCGCTGCGCGAGGAAGCGCTGCGTCAGGGGATTTCGATCGAATACGGCAAACGGCTGAAAAGCGTCGATGCGAACGAGCTTCGCCGCGTCGACGTTACTTTCGAGGACGGTTCGACCGCATCCGGCGATTTTCTGGTCGGCTGCGACGGCATTAATTCCCGCGTGCGGAAGATCGTGATGCCGGCCGCGCCCGCGCCGTCCTATACGGGACTGATTAGCTTCGGCGGTTTTTTGAAGAGCGATTCGATCGCTTGCGAACCGGGCACCCAGACGATGGTATTCGGAAAACGGGCGTTTTTCGGCTATTCGGTCCGAAACGGCGAAGAAGTATACTGGTTCGGCAACATGGACTATCCCGGAGAGCCGTCCCGGCGGGAGCTGCAAAGCATTCCGCAAGCGGAGTGGCGCAAAACGATCAACGGCTTATACGAAGACGATATCGATCCGATTCCGGAAATCGTTCGATCGACGAAGGACGAGATCGGCGCTTACCCGATCTACGATATGCCGCCGCTATCCGTCTGGCACGACAAGTCGGTCGTCCTGCTCGGCGATGCCGTCCACGCGACGTCGCCCAATGCCGGGCAGGGCGCTTCGATGGCGCTCGAGGATGCGATCGTGCTGGCCAAGTGCATTCGCGACATCCCGAACATGCAGCTCGCTTTCGCCGAGTTTCAACATGCGCGCCGCGACAGGGTCGAGCGGATCGTGCAGTATTCGAGGCGGATCGGGCAGCGCAAGCATGCGACCCATCCGGTGCAAGTGTTTTTCCGCGATTTGATGATGCCGCTGTTCCTGAAATCGGCGAGTAAAGGATCGAACCGATGGATGTACGACTACAAAGTCGATTGGAACGACAAGGCCGTACGATAGCCGCGAAAGGAAAAGCCCGATTCCGAACCGGAACCGGGCTTCCGTCCTTATTTATGCTGGGCCAGCCATAACGCCAGATTGGCGACTTCTTCTTCCTTCAGGGAGCTTTTGAAAGCGGGCATCCCCCCTTTGCCGTTCAAGACGAGCTTGTAGAGCTGTTCGTTCGTCAGCTTTGTTCCGACCTTCTGCAAATTCGGCCCCACTTTGCCTTCCAGCTGATTGCCGTGACAGGCGACGCAGGACTGCTTGTAGATGGCTTCGGCTGCGGCCTGGTCCAGCGTTACGCTCGGCATCGACGGCCCCTTCGCTTCCTGCTCCTTCTCCGGCTTGTCCGTTACGGCGCTTACGGTCAGCATGACGATGCCGAAGGCGCATGCTCCGAAAAACAAGACGGCCATAATCCATTTCTGCATCACGGTTCCCCTCCTTTATCAATTCATAATCATACCATTCATCCGCCAATGCCGTATATAGCCCCAATGAGTCATGCGGACGAGCGAGCGGAACGTCCCCGATGGCCCATACGAGTCATACTCAGCGGGCTGACGTTTGAGGTACCATAGGGAGGAACGCGCATTCGGGTTAACGAGAGGGCTGTCCGTGACTTACAAAGCCTGGCGCTATGTTCCAAGCGTCAGCCTAAGCGCCTCCGCGAATTTCGCAATCCCCGGCTCGATATCCTCCGTCCGCGGCCTGGCGTACGTCAGCCGGACGAAGCCCGACTCGGAGCCGTACACGCTCCCCGGGACGAACAGAACCCCTTTCTTGATTCCGTTTTCCAGCAGCGCAAAATCGTGAACCGGCCGGCGGACTTTGCACCAAAGATTCAAGCCGCCCTCCGGCAGGTCGAAAGCGATCTCGCCCGAGAGCTCCCGCCGCAGCGCCTCCGCCATAACGTCTCTCCGGCTGCGGAGGGCGGCCCTTAGCCGCATCAAGTGCGGCCGCAAATCGCGCGACTCCAAAAAATGCGCGGCAATCCATTGGGGGAAGACGCTCAAGCCGAAATCCATTTGCTCGCGGGCGTCCGCCAATCGGTTGATGACGGATTGGGGGGCGACGATCCAGCCGATGCGCAGGCCGGATGCGGCGATTTTGGACAGCGACCCGACGTACAGCACGGTTCCGTTCGGATCCGCCGCTTTCATCGGCAGCGGCTGACGGTCTTCGTTCAACGACGTCAAGCCGAACGGGTCGTCCTCGACGATCGGAATGCCGAGCCGCTCGCAGCAGGCGACGAGCTCCTTCTTTCGCTCCTCGTCGACAACGGTCCCCGTCGGGTTTTGAAAGATCGGGTTCAGAAACACCATGCGGATGCGGTGCTTCTGGTACAGCGACTGGATATGCTCCGGGTCGACGCCGCGCTTGTCGACCGGCAGTCCGAACAACCGGAGTCCCGCGGATTGAAACATCGGAAGCGAGTAGCAGTAGGACGGATTTTCGATGGCGATGGCGTCCCCGGGACTGAGCAAGCATTGCGTAATCAAATACAACGACTGCTGCGAGCCCGACGTAACGAGGATGGAATCGTCCGTGGCGCGAATGCCCCGATGCTCCCGCAAAAACGATGCCAAAGCGATCCTCAGCTTGCCGTATCCTTGGGGATCGCCGTATCCCATCTGTTCCCGGAACGGACGCCCGGCCATCAAGCCGCGTATCGCTTCGTTCGGCGACAATTCCGGGGCAAGCTCCCCGCTGGCGAAGTTGACGGCCGGATCGCCTCTCCGGATCGATTCGCGAATGCGGCGCATCAGCGGCAAGTTCGGCAAAAAGGTGCCGCCCTCGACGTAGCGGCTCCAGTTGGGGGGATGCTTCTGGGCCATTCCCCATTTATGTTGGCTGACGCGGGTCCCGCTTCCGGTCGCGCTTTCGATCATTCCCGAAGCGCGCAAATCGTCGTAAGCCTGCACGACGGTGCTGCGGTTGACGCCGAGCTGCTCCGCCAGCTTCCGTTCGGACGGGAGGATGCTGCCCGGCGGCAGCTCGCCGAACGATATGCGCTGCTCCATATAGTCCGCGATTTGCCGATACAACGGCGTTTTGCTGTCGCGATCCGGCCTCCACATGAACGACACCCCTTGGTAAGCGATCTATTATCGTGCCGCCAAGGCGGCATCTTCATCGTACCGGCAATTCGGCCGCGAGGCGAACGGCGATTGTTGCAGCTTCGTGAACATCTTGTTTCGATTTGTTGAAAAGTGGATGGGACAATTCCCGACCGATTGGACGGTCCCTTTTCGGCGAACTCGATTTAAGATGATAGGGAAGGATGGAAGCGCGTTTCGTTTCCGATGCGAACAAGGAGGCAGTGCGTTATGGCGCAATCGTTATATGTTTGGATCATTATTTTCTTCTCGATGTTCGCCGGCGTCGCGACGGTCGCGATAGGGATGTCGAAGGAAAACAAAGAGGGGAATCCCGGCTACGAACGCAGGACGAAAGGGAATTGGACCCGGCTTACGCTCGTTTACGTCGTTTCGGGAATCGCCGGCCTGGCGATCGTCGTCGCGTTTTTTCAAATACGGTAGCAGCGGGGGGCGCGCGATATGACAAATAGGCCGACATTTTGTGCTTGATAGGAATTGATATATTTGGTATGATAGTTCATGCAAAAGCATGTCACGATAACGGCAAACTTGTCGAAAGGCAAGGGCGCAAAGCTACAGGGCCTTCTTGATTCGTCAATGGCAGCCAGCTACCGAACGATTACGCTTTTTTTCTTTTTTTTCGGACAATCCCCCGCTCCGAATCGGTGAAACTCTAATACGATAATGGCAAACTTGTCGAAAGGCAAGGACGCAAAGCTACAGGGCCTTCTGACGACCGTCAATGGCAGCCTGGCCGCCGAAGGGAGTTTTATACATGCGCAACGTTTTGCTTGCCGTTGTCGCAATGTTCGCGCTTCTATGGTGCGCGCCGATCGTACAAGCGGTGCAATCGGACGATTGGCTCGGCTTGGAGCGCGTGAACGACGGCATCGTCACGATCCGGTACGACGTAAATGCCGATGTCAAAACGAAGCTGATGATCGCGAAGGAGCAAACTAAATATACGTACCGGCTGCCGCCGGACAAAAGAGAGCAATCGTTTCCGCTGCAGATGGGCAACGGCGATTATACGATTTCCGTCCTCGAACAAGTCGGCGGCACCAAGTACAAAGTGGTGCGGGAAGCAACGGTAAAGCTCGAGCTCGCGCAAGCCGAAGACGTTTACTTGAATTCCGTGCAAAACGTCGAATGGAGCGAAACGAGCCGCGCCGTTCAAATTGCGAAGGAATTGACAAAAACGTCCGCCACCGATTCGGAAAAAGTGCAGGCCGTATACGAATACGTGATCGGAACGATCCGGTACGACGACGCGCTCGCTTCCTCCGATCTCGCGGATTATATCCCCGATATCGACCGAACGATTGCGGAAGGAAAAGATATATGCTACGGCTACGCTTCGCTGTTCGCCGCCATGCTGAGGAGCGTTGATATTCCGGCGAAGCTGGTCATGGGAACGTCGGAATACGTCGAAGCGTATCATGCGTGGAACGAAGTGTATTTGAACGGTGCATGGGTCACCGTCGATACGACGGTCGATGCCGGCTGGAAAGGAAGCGGCACGGCTTTCGAGATGGTCAAAGACGCCGGCCGGTATGCGGCGGTCAAATATTATTAACCATAAGATCAACGTCAGCCTTGGACATCGCGTCCAAGGCTTATTCCAGTTTGTTCAGAAAATGTATAGTTTCTGGGGGTATACTGCAAGAAGCCCAGCTTGATCGGTGACGGAAAAACGGAAGCCGGGTCGTGCGCCAGAAGTGAGAAGCGGAGGTGAATGATCGAAAGCTCCTTGTCGGCACGCCAATCGTACGAGGCGATGCCCGTTATGCGCACGATAGATTAGGGTGATGGGGAGACCGATGGAGAAACTATGAAGAAGAAAACAAGTGGAATCGTTTTTGCGCTGCTGCTGCTGGTTCAGACGGTGTTCGGCGCTTCCGTCTGGGGGAACGCCGGCGCGTCGGAAAGCGTGCAACAATCCGTTTACGGGCAAGTCACGAATGCCGTTTATGCGCCTGCAGCGCCTGCAAAGCCTGCGGCGAATTCCGGGAGCATTTTGACCCGGGTCGTGCTGACCGACCAGAACGGCACCGTGATCGACGCCGTATACAATCCGGACAGCACGCTGGACATAGGAGCGGCCGTCAATCTGGCTTACGAATGGACGCTTCCGAACGGTCACGGCTACAAAGAAGGAAGCACGTTCGCGTTCGAGCTGCCGCCGCAGTTTGACATTTTTACGGACATCGACGAACCGCTCGTTTCCGGCCAGGATACGGTCGGACGGTTTACGGTAAGCCGGGACGGCAAAGTCGTCATTACATTCAACGAGTATGTGGAGACTCATTCGAACGTAAGCGGCAAGCTGGAAATTCGCACGGAATTTAAGGAAGAAATCGTCAAAGGCAGCACGGAGGTCGTTATCGCCGTGCCGGTAAACGGCGGCGTCCAAACCGTCATCGTTCACCTGAAGCCTCCGGGCGGAAAGCCGATCGACAAGCAAGGGCAGCAAAATCCGAGCGACAAAAACCGGATCGACTGGAACATCCAGATCAACAAATCGCTGGACAAGATCAAGCGGGCGGTCGTCACCGACACGCTGCCGGCCGGATTGGAATTGATTGCGGACTCGATTGAGGTTTATCAATTGCAGGTGAACGGAGACGGTACGACCGTGCCCGGCAATCCGGTCGAGAAAGGCGCTTATACGGTCGAAACGAGCGGAAGCGGGTTTAAGCTGGCGTTCCGCGACGAGACGATCGGCAAAGCTTACGGAGTGCGCTTTGCGACGCGCATTGCGGGCGAGCAAACGAAATTCGTCAACACGGCCGTGCTGTCGGGCGAAGGCATGACGGATGCGAAAACGACCGCAGAGGTAACCGTGCAGCGCGGCGAATTTTTGGCCAAATCGTACAAGGCCGACTCGACAACCGGGATCGTAACGTGGACGGTCAAATACAACTTCAGCGAGCGTAAAGTGCCGAAGGAAAAGGCCGTTATAACGGACCAATTCAGCGCCGTACACGAGTGGATTCCCGATTCGCTCAAGGTGTACAAAGGAGCGACGACGGAGCAGGTTCCTGCGTCCGAATACTCGGCAACCGCGACGGGGAACGGGTTTACGCTGCAGTTCAACAAAGATGTCGATTCGGCGTATACGATCGAATACAAAACGAAGCCGATCGATCGCACGGCTGCCGAAGGGAAAAAAGTGACGAACAAGGTCGTTTCGGACGGAGAATTCAAGGAAGTGACGACCTCGACCCAAAGAAGCCGCGTCCTGCGGAAGGAAAACGGAGCCGCGGATTATAAAAACAAAACGACGACGTGGCTCATTACAATCAACGGCGACAAAAATCCGGACGATAACGGCAAGTACAGCATGGACAACGTCGTTGTCACGGACACGTTCCCGAACGCCGGACTCGAGTTCATTCCGGAGTCGGTCATCGTCAAGGCGGACGGGAAGCAGGTCAAGGACGGCTACAAGGTCGTTTCCGCGGATCCCCGCAGCGGCTTCGTCATCGAATTCACCGGTACCATAAACAAAACGTATACGGTGGAGTATAAAACGAAGTTCAATGTCGGCTGGAAGACGGATAAAAACAAAGACTTTTTGAACAAAGCTTCCGTGACGTGGACCGAAAACGGCAAGCCGCAAGGACCGGTCGACAGGGATGCGAGCTTCGCCGCCGACGACTATACGAAAAACAACGGCGGCAAAGACGGCACGTACGATCCGGTCAACAAAGAAATCACGTGGAACGTCAAGCTGAACTACAATCTCGATCCGATCGCGCAGGCGAAAGTGACGGACGCGTTGAAGCAAGGCCAAACGGTTGTGCCGAATTCGGTGCGGGTGTACGAGATGACGTTGACGGGATCGAAGAACGGCGTCGAGAAAGGCGCGGAACTGCCGGCCGACCGATACGAAGCGACCGTGCAGCCTACGGCCGACGGCCATGAGCTGACCGTCCTTTTCAAGGACGATCCGTTTGCGAAGCCGTACTGGATCACGTTCAAGACGACGCTGAAAGGCTCTCTGATCGAGTCCGAAATCAAGAATACCGCCAAATTGATGAGCGGAGGCCAAACGGCGGCGACATGGGGAGCCAGCGTAACGGTGCCGCACGGCGGTACGTACGTGACGAAAAAAGGCGCGCAAAACAATAATAAAATCGATTGGACGGTTCGGATCAACGAGGGCCAATCGCATATTTCGAACGCCGCCATCATCGACCATCCGAGCCCCAACCAAGTATTGATCGAAAGCTCGTTCCGCTTGTACGCTACCCGGATCGACGCAAGCGGTCATGCGGAAAAGGCCGAGCTGCTGACGAGGGACCGCGACTATACGCTGAACATTTCGACGCTTTCGGGCGATCGGGAAACGTTCGAGCTGCGCTTTACGAACGACATTTCCTCGGCTTATATTTTGGAATACCAGTCGTTCATCAACGCCGCGGACAAAGAGGAAGTGCGAAATACGGTCGCGCTTGAAGGGGACCGGCTGACGACGGAAGTTCGGGAAACGTTCGACAAGATTATCGTGCGCACGTCTTCCGGCTCGGGTTCGGGCGGCGGCGTGACGGGCAATCTGGAAGTAACGAAGGTCGATAAGGACGATCCGTCCAAGCCGCTGGCGGGAGCGAAGTTCGCGCTCTACGACAAGGCGGAGAAGCGTGCGCCGATCGTGCAGACGACGGACGCGAACGGCAAGCTGCTGTTTACGAAGCTGCTTTACGACGACTACATTTTGGAGGAGCTGACCGCTCCCGAGGGCTACGCGATCGACGAGGCGAAGCAAACCGTTACGATCGACTCGAGCTCGACGAGCCAGGCGAATACGAAGAAGATTACCGTAACGAACCGCAAGAAAGCTCCTGTCGATCCCGTCGTTCCGACCGGCAGTCTGGAAGTGACGAAGGTGGATAAGGACGATCCGTCCAAGCTGCTTGCGGGAGCGAAGTTCAAGCTTTCCGACAAAGCCGGCGCGCGTGCGCCGCTCGAGCAAACGACGAATGCGGAAGGGAAGCTGACGTTCGCCAAATTGCCTTACGGCGACTACGTGCTGGAGGAGCTGGAGGCTCCGGCGGGGTACGTCGCGGGCGAGACGAAGCATGACGTGACGATCGGTTCCGCTTCGGCACAAGACGGGAACGTCGTGAAAATCGTCGTAACGAACGCGAAAAAATCGGATCCGGGCAACCCGGGCAACCCTGGCAACCCTGGTAACCCTGGTAACCCTGGTAACCCTGGTAACCCTGGCAATCCAGGAAACCCTGGCAATCCGGTAGACCCTGAAGATCCGGTCGAACCGGTCGATCCGGGCAACCCGACGACTCCGGGAACGGTCAATCCGAACGTCCCCGCCGATCCGCAGCAGCCTGGAACAACGCCGTCCAAGCCGGATAAGCCGGACGGCGTAGTGGATGTGCCGGATGAAGACGTTCCGTTGGGCGGAGTTCCCAAGGACCCGCAGACGGATAATCCGGGAACGCCGACGGAAGTTCCGGGAACGCCGAAGGACGATACGGGAACGCCGACCGTCGACATCGAAGACGAGGACACTCCGCTCGGCGGCGTCGATCCGAAGCCGGAAATCCCGGTCGCGACGCTTCCGAAGACCGGCGAATCGAGCCCGTATCCGTATTATGCGATGGGCCTCGCGCTGATCGGACTCGGCGTCTGGCTGGGCCGCAAGCGGATGAAAACGAAATAAGAACCGCAAGCGCGGCTCCCCTTGACCTTTTTCCGGGCAGGGGAGCCGTTCAACGTTTCGGAATCGCAGACGGAAAGGGGGGCGCTCGTGCGCTTTATATCGTACGCATTGATATTGCTCGGGATTGCGGCGATGGCCGCGCCCAAGCTGATGGAATGGCGGGCGGACCGGGAGCTGGACGCGCTGCTGCGGGAAGCGGAACGGCATGAAGCGGCGGCTGCGCCGCTCGCCGATACGGCTGCGATCGACGGCTATTTGCGCGTATCCCGCTTGCTCGGGGAGGAGAGCGGAAATCCGGAGGAGGCGGCTGATGCTGCGGCGAACGGCACTACCGCCGCCGACGCGACGGCCCCTGCGGCCGCGGCGCAGGATGCCGTCGCCGCCGAAGCGGATGCGGCGGGAAGCGAAGCGAAACGGCCGCCGCAGCCGCAGCCGATCGCAACGATCGAAATCGCCTCGATCGGCGTGAAGCTTCCGGTGCTGGAAGGCGCGACGGAGGCCAATATGGCGCATTCGGCCGCGCATATGTCGGAGACGGCGCCGCTCGGCGAGATCGGCAATGCGGCCATAGCCGCCCATCGGGCGCGAACGAAAGGCAGGCTGTTCAATCGTCTCGACGAAGTGGCCGAGGGCGACGAAATCGTCATACGGTCGGAAGGCCGCAAGTACGTATACACCGTCTTCAAGCGTTTTGTCGTCGAGCCGGACGACGTGTCGGTTTTAAACAAAATCGGCGACGAGAAGCTGCTGACGTTGATCACATGCGATCCGGTCGTGAACGCGACCCATCGTCTCATCGTCCAGGCGAGGATGGAATAGCCGGCCGATCGGACCGGAGCGGCTCCGGGACGCCGGGGCCAATCGGCCGCGATACGGTCGCCGCGAATATAAACGCGGAAGGAATACGGCCCGATACGGCGAATAAACGACTAGCTGGATAACACCATGCGTACGTATCGGGAGGGGTCGGCGGTCGATGGACAACAGTCGCAATAACGGGCGGACGCCGGCAGGCGACCTGGAGTCGATGAGGCTGCCGCTGCTGCGGTTTTGCTTGAAGCTGACCGGAACGAAATGGGAAGCCGAGGACCTCGTGCAGGATACGATCGTGCGGCTGCTCCATGCGCTGGAGGCAAAGCCCGGGCGGGACATCGGGCTTCGCTATGCGTACCGGACGGCGCGCCATTTATGGATCGACCGGTACCGGCGGTCGAAGCGGGTCGGCGTCATGGCGCAGGCCGACGCGGCGGAGCTTGCGGGCGATGACGGCGGCTCCCACGCCGGCGGGAAGACCCGCCGGGCGATGCAGCCCGCGGGCTCGTCCCATGCGGCGATGGACGCGCGCGAGCATTTGGAGGAGCTGGCGTGGCGGCTGTCGCCGAAGCCGTTCGTCATTTTGCTGCTCATGGACGTGTTCGACTTCACGGCGAAGGAGACGGCCGCCTGGCTGGGCGGCACGGAGGCAGCCGTGCAGGCGGCGCTGTCGCGGGCGCGCGCCCGGCTCAAGTCGCTCAGCCGCACGATGCATGCGGACGGGCGCGCTCCGGGCAAGCGCGAGCATGCCGCCGACCCGGATCGGGCCGGGGCGTCGCCGGCTTTTTTCGAGGCGGTGCTCGACGCGTTCCGGCGCCGTCATCCGGCCGCCATACAGCAAGCGTACTTGTCGCTTGCGGAATCGGGAGGCCGGCTGCGGCGAATTCGCGCGCAGGGCGGCCGGCTTTTTTTCACGTTACAGGATCCCGACGGCAACGTTTTGATGGTGTCGACTTGAGGAGCGGGCGTTTGAAGAACGCGCGGCCAGGTCCGACCGCCACGAATGCGTCGAGTACGTCGAGTAAGTCGAGACGGCTGGCGCAAAGGTAGTGGCATATACGGTCCGGCCGCGAAGCGAAAGCCGCTTTGACACATTTCGATCTGCAAAGGCAGGTCCGGTGTCGAAGCGGCTTTTTCGTTGCGGAGGCCCGATGATGCGAGCAAGGATGCGAGGATCGATTGTGCAAATACGGCTAACGAATCATGGGATCGTTATTGGTTCCCTTACGGGGGTTTGAAATTGTAACGAACCCCACAATCGTTATGGTCGGCAAATCTCATCGTTTCGTGCAGTTTTCGGCGCGATAAGGCTACTACGGTTCGTAACAAATATCGGAGCGGCCATTTCCCCGCTTTTAAGCATTGGACGATTCGTTAGCAATCGACGTGCGTCCGACGGCCGCCGAGCCGAGAGATTCGGGAGGCTATCGATCCCCGTTTCGTTGTGTTAGGACGGTTCAAGCGGAAAACTTGCCGATAAGCGACTCCAAGACTGAAGTTGTCCGGATTTAATGTAATATTGTTGACAATACAACCGACTTCCCCTATGCTAACGGTAACGGCCCGAAGGCGCAGAGTAAGTATGCGGCTGGCTGCCCGCGACGTCGCATGCTCCGCCGGCGACCGTTTCCGTATAACGGGCGCCGGGAGCCTCGCGCCGCGCGGAAGTATGGTCCTTTGCATGTATTGGTCGCACAACGGTATCATTGGCTGAAACGAATGAACGATGGACGGGGGCGTTGCAATGAAAAGATATTTGCAGGCGGAATGCCGCTGCGCGTATCCGGAGGCGGAGCAGGCGGCGCGGATCGCGGCCGAACGAATCGGCGAGATGGAGATCGAGACGGGCGAAACGCGGCGACTCCGATTGACGTTCGAGGAGCGCGAGACGGAAGGGGTTGTGCTGGAGGTGACCGCTCCGCTCGAGGCGACGATCGGCGCGAAGCGGAGAAGAGACTTTATCGCCGGGGTCGGCGAGCTGCTGCGCCGCCTGCTTGCCGCCGCCGATGAAGCATCCGCGGCCGACGGAGCGGGGGACGCCGGGGATGCGGCGGGCGCCGCGTTCGCGGCGGGCGCTTCCTCCGCCGGCGAAGGCGGCTTCGCCGATTCCGCGGCCGTTTTTCCCGGGCTGCGGACCGGGGTTTGCGAATTCGTCCCGGCGGTGAAGGATCGCGTCCACTATATGCCCGGCCATTTCGGCAATTCGTTCGAGGTGTGCTGGAGCGGGGAAATGAAACGGTATTTGGAGGATTTGGCGTTGTCCGGGGCGAGCGGCTACGGGGATTGGTTCGATCCGAACGACATGCCGGACCCGTACAATCCGCACGTATACCACAGCTCGTCGATGTTTTTGTGGCGGCGCAAAAAAGAATGGCTCGCTTACAGCCAGCTGCTCGGCTTGGACAACGTCCTCGTCGTCACGCCGAACGTCGGATATACGGACCAAATGCGTCCCGAATGGGTCGGCGTGCGCAACCATAGCCTGCGGGTGCAGGGACAGGTGCTTTGCCCGTCGAATCCGGCCGCCCGCGAGACGATACTCGGCAACCAGCGGCGGTTGTTCGACGATTTGCGGCGGTCCGGCATCCGGTTGAGCAAAATCGTCTGCGCTCCGTACGACGACGGCGGATGCGCCTGCGCGAACTGCCAGCCGTACTATCCGACCTTTTTGCGGCTGGTGGAAGACGTGTACCGGACGATCCGGCCGTTTTATCCGGAGCTGAAGGTCGATATTTGCGGCTGGTGGACGACGGAGGAGGAAGGCGCACTGCTTCGCGAATTCGCGGGCGGTCCGGCGAAAGCTTGGTTCGGCTCGTTCCAGTTCAGCGCGACGTACGGCGTGTTCGCCTTGCCGGACGACGTCCGTTCGCGGGTCGGCGGCATGAGCCTGGGCTGCTTCCTGCACATCGGCTTCTCGAACGACCGCAGGGACGTTTATACGAAGACGGGCGTACACAGCGCCTCGCGGCGCATCCAGTCCGTGCTGCGTTCGTTCGCCGCGGCGGACTGCCGCGGCTTCATGACGTACAACGAGTCGTTCGGCGACCATTTCAATGCGTTCGCGGCCGGATTGCTGGGGTGGAACCCGCACCGGGACGTGCGGGAAATCGCCGAATTTTACGGCCGACTGCTGTTTCGCGTCCGCGGCGAGGCGCTTCGCAAGCTCGTCCGCGTCCTGCTGGAGATGGAAATGCTGGACGGCGCGAAAGCCGCCGAATGGGCGGAAACGCTGAAAAGCGTCGAGCCCGACGTACGGACGCACCGGTGGCAGCGCTGGGCGTTCGGGCACATTTTGCTGAAGGCGGAACTGATGCGGCTGGACGCGGAAATCGAACGGACGATGCCGGCGTCGTTCGAGGCGGCGCTTCCGGCGATGCGGGAGCGGCTCGACTTGACCGAACGGCTGTGGCGGGACATGTACGGCTTCGGCGTGCTGCGCCACATACTCATACCGGAGCGGATGCTGCCGGACTGGTACGCCGTTTATCGCGACAGGGTCGGGGAGGCGGAGGGCGGCATCCGCAGCGGCGCGATGGCCGACGAAGCTTGATTTTTTGCGGCCCTGTCGAAAACGGGCGCGAGTGACCGCCGCCGCCGCCGCTTCCCGCAGGTCGATTCATTTTCGTCAACCGACGGCCGCCGCCGCAAGGACCAAAAACGCACGGATCGTTTGAGATCCGTGCGTTTTTTACGTATAGCCGTGCCTCCATTCCGGGCCGATCAAGAGTGGACGTGACGCGCCGAGGGAGCGGAGGCGATGGCTTCGATTTTTTCGCAAAGGGTCCTCTCGTCGATCAGGTCGGTCCAGTAATCTTTCAGCGTTTCATGCAGCGGCCGAATGGCGCCGGAAGGCAGGCGCAAGTCCGCAAATTTGCGAAAGCTCGGAATGATGTCGCGATACAGCTGAAACCGGGACGGCCGGTTGACCGTTTCGTCCTCCGGGTCGACGATCGCTTCCGCAGCCGGCTTCAGAGCCGGAATGCTTAACGTATGCTCGCGGACAAGCCGCTGGGCGCGAGGCGAGCATAAATAATCGGCGAAGCATTCGGCTTCCGCCCGGTGCTTGGAACGCTTGTTGACGGCGATTCCGGTCGCCGACACGAGCGTACGCGGAGCGCGGATATAAGGAACGGACGAAATATCGTAATCGAGGCCGGACGAGGCGAACCGGTTGAGCGATTCGTAGCCGGTCATAATCATCGACGTACGCTCCTGCAAAAACAACGTCCCGACATCGTTGTCGGAGCCGTATAACGGGTCCGGGAAAATGGCCGGGTTGCGGATAATCGTTTTGCACAGACGTATGCCTTCCAGCCACGCTTCGCCGACCCGATCATCGGCGCCGCCCGTTTCCCCGCGGTCTCCGCTCTGCAGCAAAAACACCGGCCAACGCTCGTCGAGCTGCACCTGAAAATGCAGGCCGTACCGCTGTCCGGGAACGGAAAGCTTCGCCGCGTTCGCGACGGCGTCCTCCCAAGTCCAGCCGGCATCCGGCTCCGTTAATCCGGCCTCCAGGAAATGCCGCCGGTTGTAGGCCAGCACGAGCGGGGAAAAGACGAAAGGCTGCGCGTACGGAACGCCGCCGTCCGCGAACAAGTCGCGGAGAAACGAATATTGGTGCGGGGCGCCCTCGCGCTCCGCGAGCGAAGACACATATCCCGCATCGGCGATTTCCCGAAAATGCCGGTCCTTCACCGTAAAAACGTCGATCAGCCCGTTGTGCAGGCACGGCAGCAGCGTGTCCGAAAACTGCGTAGAGGAGTGAAAAGCGACGACCTCGACGCGGATCGACGGATATTGTTCGTGAAAGTCGTCGACCAGTTTGGACAAAATCAGCTGCTTCTCATAGTTCGAATAGCAGCCCATCATCAGCGTTGCGGCCGGGGGAGCGGACTTCCGGATAGCGGGCGCGGTAACGAGGCTGCCCACCCGCGGTATTTTCTCGATCAGCCCTTCGGCAATGAGCCGCTCGAGTCCTTTGCGCACCGTTTTGTTGCTGAGCCGGTACTGTTTGGCGAGCGTTTTTTCGGGCGGGAGATACGTCCCGTTTGGATAGGCGCCCGAGGCGATCCCTTCGCGCAGCTGCTCGAGCATGTCGTTCAGACGGGTTTGAAACGTTCTTCTGCCGGATTCCGTTGAGCTCATAGCCGTCTCCAATCTCGTTATGGTTGCGATCCCCGATAAAGCGTCATGTTGAACTAATAGTAGCAAATCGAAAGGGCTATTGTACAGCACATAGGTTCCTCAACGGGCATTCGCGGCGACAAGGTTATGGAGGGGAGGGATTCCGCCGGGCGCCTTGCAAGCCGAAAGCCGCATCCGGGACGAAAATTGGCGATTGACACGTTTCCGAATCCCGATTTATGATAAATGTACATCAAGGGGAACCAAAACGAATTGCATGATGAAGAAGGCTTATTCGATGTGAAGGAGGATGTTGCCGACAAAAATTGAGTTTTGTTAGGAATCAACGGGAATCAAAATCGAAGGGGAGATGCACATGCGGTTTCGTTCATGGGCTGCGACGGTAGCGGCCGGGATTATGTGCGCATCGGTTGCGAGCGGCTGCAGTAAAAGCGCCGGCACGGAAAAGACGGGGACGGAGGACGCGGATCAAGGAACGGAGCCCGCGCATCTGGTTATCCATTCGATGAGCGGCTGGACGGAGGAGGCGTTCAACGAACGGTTCGGCGACGCGATCCGGAAAAAGTTTCCCATGCATACGTTTACGTACATCCAGTCCGCCAAAGGGTCGACGTATCCCGATTTGATCGCCGCCGGGCAGCAGATCGACATCGTTTGGGAATCGATCGGGCTGTTCCCGCGGGGGCCGCTTCCATACAAGCTGCAGTACGACATGACGGAGCGGATCAAGCTGCACCAGATCGATACGAGCCGGATCGAGCCGACCTTGATCGCTGCCATCAAGGAAATGTCGGGGGGCGGCATGTATGCGCTCCCGGTTATTAACAATACGGTCATGCTGTATTACAACAAAGACCTGTTCGATACATTCGGAGTCGCCTATCCGAAAAACGGCATGACGTGGGACGAAGCGCTTGCCTTGAACGAACGGTTGACCCGAAGCGACGGCGCGGTCCAATATGCGGGACTGGGCCTCGGCCATTTTTTCGCGACGAACTCGTTTTCGCTGCCTTATGTCGATCCGAAGACGGAAAAGCCGACGATCGCAAACGCGGAATGGAAAGCGCTTTACCAGATCTACATGCGAATGGCGGAGCCGCAAGGGTTTAAAGACAAAATGAGGCAAACGGGCAAAATTCCGGACGTCGCTTCGTTCGTGAAACATAAAGATACGGCCATGCTGGCCGCCCTGGCCAACACCCACATGAACCAGGATATGTCGGGCCTGAATTGGGATGCCGTCCCGTTTCCCGTATTCAAAGAAAAGCCGAACACCGGACCGCAGTCGTATCCGACTTATTTCGGCGTAACCGCCACGAGCCAGCATAAGGAGCAGGCGATGGAAACGATCAAGTTTTTGCTGTCGGACGAATATCAGATGGAGGCGTCGCGTAAAGGGGTGCTGCCGGTCGTGAAAAGCGATGCGGTCAAAGAAGCGTTCGCCAAAGATACGCCGTTCGCCGGGAAAAACGTAAAAGCTGCCTTCTACGATAACTTCGCCCCGGTTTCGCCGAGAACGATTTATGACGGAGAGGTGGAGAAAGCGTACAACGCGGAGCTCGTCAAGCTGATGCTCGGCGAGGTCGATCTGAACACGCTGCTGCGAAATGCGGAAGAGGCGGCGGGCAAAGCGATCGCGGAGCTTAAAAAGTAATGCGGGAGGAGTTCGTTTCGATGAAGCAAGCCGATACGGAGACGTACGTCAAGCTGCTGGAAAGATGGGTAAAGGGCGCCGAGCCTTACATATACGCATGTCCGGATCGGCCGGAGCTGGCCTGCTACGGAACGGGCGAAAACGGCTGGGGCGTGCAGACGAACCAGAAAGCGTTCGCCGCGTTCGGCATAGCGGCGACGAGCCCGCTGTTCGACGAACGGCGCGCCGGCGTCAGCCGGGATACCGTCCTCGACATCGCCTTGAAGCTGCTGCGGTTTTCCCTCCATACGCATAAGGAAGGGACGTATCCGTGTACGGACGGCGGCTCGTGGGGGCATACGTGGATCAGCGTTCTCGGCACGGAACGGATGATGCACGCCGTTCAAGCGATCGAGCCGCATTTGACGGACGACGATCGGTCGCTGCTGCGCTCGGTCATGCTGTCGGAAAGCGAATGGCTGCTGGACCGGTACGACGTCGCGGCCGGACTGTACGCCAAGGACGGAACCAACAGGCCGGAGAGCAATTTGTGGAACGGCGTCTTTCTGCACCGCACGGCGGCGATGTACCCGGACGCCCCGCGAGCGGAAGCTTTCCGGGAGAAGGGCAGCACGTTTCTCGTCAACTCGATTTCGGTGCCGGAGGATGCGGAATGCGGCGAAATGGTGGACGGCAAACAAGTGTCGGACCGTTTCGTCGGCGCCAATTTTTTTCCTTCCTTCGGCTTGAACCACCACGGCTACTTGAATGTCGGCTATATGGTCATCTGCCTGTCCAACATGGCGATGTATCACTTCGCTTGCCGCAGCGCCGGATTCAACCCGCCGGAATCGTTGTACCGGCACGGCCGCGAATTGTGGGAGCTCGTCAAATTGTGCACGTTTCCCGACGGCAGGCTGCTGCGGATCGGGGGCGATACGCGGGTCCGCTATACGTACTGCCAAGACTATGTCATTCCGGTTTGGCTCATGATGGCGGACTTGGCGGGCGATGCGGACGGTCTCCGATTCGAGAGCGGCTGGCTGGCGCAAATCGCCGCGGAAATGGACGCGAGCGGCGACGGGACGTTTTTATCGCATCGGTGCCGGGCGCTGCGGCAGCAATCGCCGCTGTACTACACCCGTTTGGAATCGGACCGGGCGTGCGCGCTGTCGATGGGGCTGGCCTGGCGCGACCTCGCGCTTCGGCGGATGGGCGGCGGGACGGCGCAGGCTGCGGCATCCGCCGCGTCTCCCGCGCGAATTCGTTCGGCGGGCGCGTGGCGGGACGAATACCATGGCGCCTACTTGCACCGGAGCGAACGGCGAATCGCTTCCTGGGTGTGGGATTCGGCGGAAAAGCCGCAGGGGCTGTGCCTGCCTCCCGACGCGAGCGATATGGCGGAATGGCGGGAAAACATGGCCGGGCGATTGCAGGGCCTCGGCCGCTCCGAAGCCCGGCTGCAGCGGCATGACGGCCGAGCCTTCGAAGGCGGCTTTCTCACATGGGGGAGCACGGTCGTCCAGACGGGCGATCTGCTTGCGGAAGGACAAAAGGACGAAAAAACGGCGGAATGCCGGTATGCCGTGGCGGCGCTGCCCGACGATGTCCATATGATCGTGCTGCACCAGGCGAAAGCTTTGAAGCGAAGAACGTACGTCGGTTCCGTCAAAGGGCTGCATCTGCTTATCCCGAACGATGTGTTCAACGGCAGCAGACGCACGTATTACAGCGAGAGCGGCACGCGGACCGTCGCGGGCGCAGGCGGCAAAGCGGAAACCGTCCGAACCGGCTCGCGCTGGCTGAACGCGGACGACCGGCTCGGCGTAATCGCCGCGTACGGTACGGACGAAATCGCGATCGTTCGCCCGGGCAGGCGCCAAATCGGATTGAAGGACAGCGCCAAAACGGCGGGCCTCGAACGCACGCTGTACGCCGACGAGATTTGCGGCCCGTGCAAGCTGGAAACGCAGTCGTTCGAGGAAGGTCGGCCGATGCTCGATACCGGCTATGTCATCCAGTCCGGCGAAACGAAAGAAAGTACGGCACGCTATGCGACGGACCGCTTGCTGCTGTCCGTCGTCCGCGCTCCTTCCGCCGATTTGCGGGGAGTCCGGCTGAGAGGAGCGGACGGCCGCGATTATATGTTGACGGCGAATTTCGGCGATATCCGGCACATTTGGCGCATCGCGCTGCCCGGGAACGGGATCGACGTCGCGACGGGAGAGCGGGTGAAGCCCGGTTCGGCCGGCGAATGGGAGCTGGAGCTTGCGCCGGGCGCCGCGCGGCTGCTTCGGATCGTGCCGTAACGATCCGCTGGCGGTTCGCGGACGGTTCGCGGGGGACGATCAACTCGCATAGGAAAAACGTCTCTTCTATTGTAAGACTTTGGAAGCAAAATGCGCCATAACGATTGCGCTCCGTAAGCGCTTGATGGAATAATGGAATGGAAAACGCTACGTCGAAGGGGCGGATCGGGCATGAGCCAAACGGCGTTCATCCTGCTTGCGATCGGCGCTTTGTCGCTTGCGACGGCTTCCGTTACGTTATATAAAACGATAGCGATGCTGAAGGAGCAAAGAGCGGAATATCGGGAGCGCAAGACGATTTTGGCCGAAGGAACGCCGGCCAAAGCGGTCGTTAACTCCATCAGGCAAACGGCGGCGAGCATGAACGGACAACCGGAAGTCGTACTGGACGTGACGATTGCGAAACCGGACGGCGGAACGGTGGACGCGGTTTTCCAGACGTTCGTTCCGATCGTGCATATACCGGGTTTTCAGAAGGGGTGCACGATCGACGTGAAATATGCGATGCGGGACCGACGGCTGGTCGTCGAGGCGGTCGACGCGTATTTGCCGTAACGGGAAAGAACTTTGGTGATAATGGATATAGACGAGGATGTACAAGGAGGCTGTGCCGAATGGCGCGGCTTTTTGTTTTTTTGGGACTTCGATCAAGTGCGAAGGCGGTTTTTTCTTTTATTTGGAAGTGTTAGACGCTCTCGGCACCCGGCGATCCGGGGCGATTGCCAATGAATCGACCGATGCTTATTGGCGGGAAAACGATCGTTTTTTCAGGCTAACAGTACATAATACGATTTGACATGGGTATTTTTCCCACTGGGAAGGGGATGCCGTGTCAAACAGTTTTGTCGTTCGCTCCTTGGGATTTCAAAAAAAAACGCCCGTGAATTAATCGAAGCGTGCCGGATAAAAAGTATCTTTCATCCACTGCTTGCCGACCACGTTTTCCGTGAAGCTGAAAGATTCTTTCTTCATTATTTGTTTTTTTTATTGAGTTATGCAGCCTTTCGGCTGCTTCTACAGCAAAGGTATAATTAACTCTAAGGGGGGGCAGATGTATGTTACGGCAAGTATTGTCGTTGGAGTCAGTGGAATCTGAAAAGAGGCGATTTGCGCCGAATAAGATCTCCTCAGTCCGTTACATTCGTGCCTAGCCTCAGCACATCGCACCGCTGGCGTTTTTCATCAGTAGCTCCGGCCCCGGCTCCTTTGTTCTCCGCCCAACTGCCCGCCCAACCGCAGGGGAGGCGCTATGGCACAACGGAGGGAACGTCGGTGTAACCAAAAAACCGTCTGGAACAAATTCCGGACGGTCTTTTTGAACGTTACGTTTAACTACGCTAAAGCATGAGAGCGGCAAAAAACTTTCTGAACCGCGAAAAGCTGCTTCTTAAGTGCTCGGATGTACTTCATCGAAAAGGCTTCGATAAGAAGATGAATGATACGAACTAAAACAGGTTCGTTTTTTACCCTAAGAGGTTCTTTCTCTTCCTTCCTGTCATTTTCAGACTGACCTATAATGAAAGCGGAGTGAATGCCGAATGAAAGTAGAAGAGTTTCTGTGGGACGTGACGGTCGATGTTTTCGGCGCATGGCTGCATAATTTCCCGGATAATTGGTTCTTTACGGACCGGAAAAATCCGCACTTTCGATTATGGGTGCTGCTCCAAGGAAATATTGTGGCCGATTGCCGCGGCGAACGCTATCAGGTAAGGGCCGGGGACGTCGTACTGTGGCCGGCGGCGGAAAGCGTTCATTTCGCAAACAAGGGCGGCGGGGAGATTCAACTGCTAAGCGTTCTGTTTACGCTTCAAAGCAGGACAGGATTTCGCTATCAGGATTTGCCGGGAGTGCCGATCTTTCTATCCGGCCTCGATATGCCGTTAGTGGAGGCGGGGATGCGGGCGATCGCCAAGGAAATGGGGGGGAGGAAGCTCGGCTACAAGATGAGCGCGAACGGCAAGCTGCAGGAGATGCTCGTACATATACTGCGAGCAGGAAATTACCGGAAACCGAAAAAAGCCGAGAAGTGGATCGACGCCGGCCATAAATCGTATTTGCTCGGACAAATCGTCAGTTTGCTGCAAGAGCAGCCCGCTCGTTTTCCGACGACCCAAGAAATGGCGGAAATTGTATCGGTCAGCGAAGTGCATTTGCGAAGGCTGTTCCAGAAGGTGTACATGATCTCGCCGAATCGATTTGTCCGCCAGTTCAAAATTCGCGAGAGCATTCATTTGCTGCGGGATACGTCTTTATCGATTTCGGAAATCGCTTACAGTCTAGGATTTGAAAGTCCAAATTATTTTTCAAAAGTGTTTCACCAGGAAACCGGATGCAGCCCTTCGGATTTCCGACGTTTGCTTCGGGATCGCGAGTTGTGATCAAACGGCTTGATACGAGACGAACATAACGAACATAACGAACGGGAAACGGAGTGCAGATCGAATGAGAATCAAAGAAGAGCATTACGAGCTTGTTGTATGCGGGGGAGGACTGGCCGGCATATGCGCGGCCGTGTCGGCGGCCCGTCACGGTGCCCGGACTTGTCTTGTCCAGGATCGCCCCGTCCTTGGTGGCAACAGTTCCTCGGAGATCAGGGTTCAACCGCAGGGTGCGGCTAATTTCCATGCATATGCAAAGGAAACCGGCATTATTTCCGAGCTGCTGATCGAGGAAAGGGCGGTGAATCACGAAGAGATTTGGACGAACAGCGTATGGGACATGATTTTGTACGATACGGTCATGCGGACTCCCGGCTTGACACTGCATATGAATACGTCCATCGTCGATGCCGTATTGGCGGAAGATGGCTCGATCCGCTCCGTTGTCGGACGGGTGGCTCATGCCGAGACGGAGCTGATTCTTCATGCGAAGCTGTTTATCGATTGTACCGGAGATGGAATTGTGGCCGATATGGCGGACTGCAGCTGGAGGATGGGCAGCGAAGGCCGCGCCGAGTTCGGGGAGCGGCATGCACCGGAGCAACCGAGTTCGGACGTGATGGGAAGCTCGATCTATTTCCGAGCGGTCGACACGGGCCGGCCGGCGCCATATCGGCCGCCGGAATGGGCCTATTCGTATGACGACGCTTCATTTTTTTATAACAAAGGAAGGATTCCGAATCCGAGCAACGGCTATTGGTGGATCGAACTGGGCGTTCCCTGGCATACGATTCACGAAGCCGAGACGATTCGCCACGAGTTGACTCGGCACTTGCTCGGCATTTGGGATTGGGTCAAAAACAAAGATCCGTTGCTGAAGGACAAAGCTTCGAATTATGCGCTGGATTGGATCGGCCAAGTGCCGGGGAAAAGGGAAAGCCGTCGTATTATCGGCGAATTCATGCTGACCGAGAACGATTTGAGTGACGGTGCCGTGTTTGCGGACGAGGTTGCTTTCGGCGGATGGTTTATCGATCTGCATGGTCCCGGCGGGTTGCTTGCCGAAGTCAGCGAGCCGACGGCGGTGGAGGGACACGATCATGCCGACCATGTTACCAAAAGCTACATCGGGCCGTTCAGTCTGCCACTGCGAACGCTTATCTCCAGAGATTGCGAGAACCTGCTGATGGCCGGTCGCAACATAAGTGTCACACATGTCGCATTGGGGGCCGTGCGAGTAATGGGGACGACGGCTTTGATGGGACAAGCGGCGGGAACCGCGGCGGCGGTAGCTTTGCGACGGGGGATGGCGATCAAGAAAGCGGCCGCAGAGGCGATAGTCGAAATACAGCAGACGCTGCTGCGTGACGGCTGTTTCCTGCTGGGCTGTCGGAATGAAGATCCGGCGGATTTGGCCAGAATGGCATGGATCACAGCCAGCAGCGAAGCAATGTTTTCCGGGATGGCGCCGGATACGGAGGAGGACGCGGGTCGCATCGACACGAAGCGTGACCTGTTACAAGAGCGGAGAGGCCAATGGATTGCGGTGGACGGGACGGCACTGGAACAAGTAGCCGTGTGCATCAGCAATTTAAGCGGCAAAGAGCAGCTGTTGCGGGCGTGTTTGGTACCCGTCGATCATATTTGGGACTACGCGACAAACCAGCGTTCAGCCGTAGCGGAGACGGAGCTGTGCGTACCTCCGGGCGTACGACAATGGATCGGCTGGCCAGTCGGTCTTCCAGACGGCTGGACGAGAGAAGGCTACGTCCGACTCGATCTCGAGGCCAATCCATATTTGATCTGGCACAGGGCGGCCGGGATGGAGCCGGGGTTCGTCAGCGGTGTCGATCGGGGAAACGGTCGGATGCGCCATTATAGAACAGGTATCGGGATGTCGCTTCGCGTCGAACCCGCGCAGCGTTGCTACCGTGCGGAGCATGTTATCAGCGGTGTGACTCGGCCTTACCGGTCGACGAACCTGTGGCGTTCCTCCCCCGAGCGGCTTTTGCCCCAATGGCTTGAACTCGAATGGGCGGAGCCGGTGACCATCGGCAGCATCGAGCTAACGTTTCCCGGTCAGTTACTTCAAGATTTTCGCTTTTATCCGATTGGCCACAAAGATCCGCAATGCCCGAAAGACTACCGCATTTGGGCCTGGCAGAACGGAGAATGGCTGCTGCTGTTGCAAATCCGGGACAATTACCAGCGTTTGCGCAAACATCCGCTGCAAGCCGAAACGACAAAAATCAAAATCGAAATCGAAGCGACAAACGGGGCGCCAACGGCAGAAATATACGAGGTTCGCTGCTATGGGAGTTGAGCCATACCGGAAGCGTCTTCGGCCGGAACAATCCGGGACCGTTTACTTGTTGATCACAACGTAAGGAGATTGGTAACATGCATACTTCAAAAGTGACCATTGCAACGGCGTTTGTTTTACTCGCATCACTTCTTTCGGGATGTGGTGCCGGCGATACCGCCGTCGATAAAGAGGCAGCGAACAAGGAGGACGAGAAAACGACGGTCGTAAGTGTAGAACCGGCGACACTGACCTTTTTCAACCTGGCGGGCATCGGTGATCTTACGTTTGAAACGCTGATTGAAGCGCCGATCAAGAAAAAATACCCGAATATTGCGCTGAAGATGATCAAAAACGTAAAAGGATCCACGCTTGAAGATTTGCTGGCGGCCGGGACGCCGCCGGATCTCATCCACGCCGGCACGTCGCAACTGCAGACGATAATCGACGCCGGACTGCAATACGATATGACAGAGCTGATCAAACGTCATCGATTCGATTTATCCATTTTCGAGGACGGCGTCATGGAGTCTGTCCGGAAAATGGCCCCCAAAGGGGAAATTTACGGTCTGCCGGCCAATAACAATACGCCATTGCTGTATTACAACAAAGATATTTTTGATCAGATGGGCGTTTCATACCCGAAGGACGGCATGACGTGGGACGAAGCGCTGGAGCTTTCCAAAAAAGTAACCCGCTCCATTGGCGGTGTGCAGTACATGGGGATGCAAATGAGCCATAGCTTCCTGCTGGATGCCAATCCGCTTTCCTTGAGGATTTTGGATCCGGTGACGGATATGCCGCTGCAAAACGCAGAGAAATGGAAATCGCTTTTTGAAAATTGGAAGCGTTTCTATGAGGTGCCTGGCAATCAGTTGGACGATAAAAGCTTCCATAACGGTCAAAACGACTTTATGAAGACGCGCAATGTGGCGATGTATGTGGCCAACAATCTGGTTATTGCGATCGAGCAAGCGAATGACCCAAGCTTTAATTGGGACATGGTGAGCATGCCGACTTTCAAGGAAGCGCCAGGCATGGCAACACAAATGATCGCACCGCTGTTCATGATCTCACCCACGGTCAAAAACAAGGATCTCGCTTTTCGGGTTGTGGCGGAGATGTTTACGGAAAGCGTTCAGAAGGAAAGTGCTCTGACCGGCCGGCCGACTCTGATGAAAAACGAAAAGATCAAGAAGGAGATCGGCCGAGACTTGAATGCGCTCAAAGGGAAAAACACGAACGCTTTCACCATAAACAAACTCGCACCAACTCCGGTCTTTTCCAAATATGAGGCGAAGGTGAGACCGATTTTGAACAAAGCTTACAAGCAGGCCGTCTTGGGACAAAAAGACGCGAATACCGCACTGCGCGAAGCCGAGGAGGAAATGAAGGCGGTCGTAGAGGCGGAAAAGCAAAAAAGAAAGTAGAAGGGACGAACTACAGCCGATGAGGAGGAACGGGTATGAAGGACCACCAAGGAAAAGAAGCAGAGCATTCGCTCAGGCAACATCCACTCGTAACGAACCATATGGATGGATCGTATGCTGCGGGAGAGAGTTGCACAAGGGACGCTGCAGCGGTAAAAACATCGCACAGCGCCATTGACCGAAAAGTCAGCCGCAGAAAGATGCTCGCCGCTCTCGGTTTGTCTACGGTCGCGTTAGCTTCGGGTGGACTTGTGAGCAGGTCCGAAGCGTTAAGCGGCAAACGGTCCGTTACCGGAGCAACCTATGGCGGAGGCGTTGATCCGGTTCCCGATGCGGATCAAGTGCCGTACCGTTATGCCGCCGGACAACCGCAGCACACGGTTGGCGACAAATTAAGGGAGTTCGTCAGTGTCATGGATTTTGGCGCCGTGGGCGACGGGGTAGCCGACGACACTCAAGCGATTCAAACGGCAATTTCAAGCTTTAATGATATGCCGGGAATCGTTCATTTCCCCAATCCGGGGGCGGAGTATGTCGTAACGGCTCCCCTGCAGATCGGAAAAGGACTGACGTTCGCTGGCGAATCGCGGATTGCAACACGCATCAAATATACAGGTCCGGCTGGGACAGGCTTGTTTGAGAGCAGGAGTGACGATTGGCCGTTCGAAGTCGTCTTTGAAAGGCTGCATTTGATCGGGAACGGGGTGGACGGGAACGGGAACGTAAGCCGGAACGGCACGAACCACGGCATATACATCGGTGACGAGGCTTCGACACAGTTGATCAATAACCCGTGGGTGCGAATTCGCGATTGCCGGCTGGAAGGCTTCAAGAGGGCGATTTATTTGGAAGGCTACGGTCATTCTATTGACGACACCTATATACGGCTGTGCGATACGGGAATCGCGCTCGTTCACCCCGAGCAAACAAGCGCGATGAACAGTTGGGTCGAATACTGCAACATCGGTGTCGATATCAATCCTGACTACAAATATAACAAGGCGGGACACCGTCTAACATGGATCGGCGGAGCCATTCAGCGCAACAACATTGGATTAATCGCCCGCAATTTTTACGATTTGCGCATTCAGACGTATTGCGAGCTGAACGTAACGAACGATATTGTACTGGGTGTTGCCGATGCGGGAGGGTATAAAAAAGGGGTTTTCGGCGCTATTGTCGATATGAACTCCGCCTCTAACGTAACCGACGCCCATATCAAGCTGGAACATGCTCAGGATATTGAATGCCAGGTGTCTTTTTTTGGAACGATGTCCAGCGTGCCACACATCAAGGCAGACGGATACTCGAAATATATCGCCATCACCTACGACGCGGAAAAAATCAGGTCCTCCAATCCGTGGAGCTTCTCGGGATATTCCGTCCGGTCCACTCTGATCAAAACCAAGCACAACAAGCAGGAGTATTTGTCATGGCTCGCCTTTGAGAATATATTCAAGGACAACGGGACGGAATTTGCCCGCTTCAAGACCAATTACGTGCAGACCAGGCTGGCGCTGGAATTCGAACTGAAACAAGCCAACTTCAACATATCCTCCAATAGCTCAAGTGCCGGTTTCAATCTTTACGACAAGCGAACCGACTTGACCAAATGGGCGTACTGCTACCCGGGCGGCAATTTTACAATGACCCAATCCGACTTCGAGACGGAAGCAGCTGGAAAAGGGCTTATCGTAAAATCCCCGAATGGGACCAAGTACCGCATAGGTGTTGACGATAACGGCGCGATCACGGCGACACAGCTAATTTTTTAATTTTAATCCCTCAGCTCGTTCAATCGGGAAGCCCAAGCGAATCACCGGCTTATGGCGCAAGCGCCCAAGACCCGGCAGATTCCATCGGGCTTCTTGTCGTCTTTTGCGTTCCGATTAGGCAGAGTTGACGATAGTATGCCTAAATCACGTGTTCATCCTCGCCGGACGAGGACGATCGCCTGTCATTTTAACGATAGGAGCCCGTCCTGCATAAAATGGAACAAGTAGCGACGAGAGGGGGAATTGCTGCCATGATGGAAGTCAAGCCGGTTGTGATCGAAGGCCGTACGATGATCGGAGTCACCGTGGAGCTGCCGAAAACGACATTGATCGCCGTTCAGACCGATAGAGCGATCTTGAAAATAACTAACGTGTGCGTTTGCATATAAAAGGACAGCTCGTTTAAAAGGACAGTCCGGTACTTTCGGGCGGTTTTTCTTAAACGTTTCAACGAATCTCGTCCAGTCGGGCAACCGGAATATAACTGGAAAACCTCCAGCAAACTCGCTATCCTCCATGAGTCGTTTCGAATTACCGGGAAAAACTACAGCTAAAACAGCCCGGTACCGGCGAAAATGCGGGTCTGAACGAAAATAACCGGATGTTTTCCAGTTCATATAACCGGAAAACGGGGTACTGCCTAAAATAGCTGGAGATTTTCCATTTCGCTTCGCGCTTCGCTATTGATCCAGAGCGCCAATCCGCCAAAACACGAATGCACCTCATCGAAAGTCTTCGCTAAAAAGCTCTTCTTTATCGCGAACGATCCCCCTGACGCATACGATCCCGCTGTCGCAAACGACCACTGTCGCAAACGATCACACTGTCGCAAACGACCTGATGTCACATACGCCCCTGATGTCGCATACGATCCCGCTGTTACATACGACCTTGCTGTCGCATACGATCCCCTTGACGCATACGATCGAGCTGGAAAATAATGACGCGGTTTTAGTCGGACCGACCTGCAAATAATGACAACGGAGCGAAGATCAGGAAGGAGCTGGAACCGAAGCGAATGACGAAGCTTTTGGCAAAAACGGCGCTTTTGCTGCTGCTGGCGGCGACGTGGTGCGTCCCGGCCGCGGCCCAAGGCGACGGACCTTATCATTTCGGATTCAAAAAAAGCAAAAACGGAGCGCCGGCTTCGATCGACGAAGAAGGCTTCAAAGACGTGCTGGCGAAGCACGGAGCCATTTTCCGGATGGACGGCGCGCAAAAAACGTTGTATTTGACGTTCGATAACGGCTACGAGAACGGGTATACCGCCGCCATTTTGGACGTGCTGAAGCAGAAGCGGGTGCCGGCGGTTTTTTTCGTCACCGGCCATTACATCGAAGACCAGCCCGAGCTGCTGAAACGGATGGTGCAGGAAGGTCATCTGATCGGCAACCATTCATGGAGCCATCCCGACATGACGCAAGTGTCGGACGAGAAAATCGCCAACGAGCTCGAACGCGTCAAAACGCAGGTGGCGTCGATCACCGGCCAAACGGAAATGCGCTATTTGCGCCCGCCCCGCGGCATATTCAGCGACCGTACGCTGGCCGTCAGCAAAAGTCTCGGCTACACGAACGTCTTTTGGTCGGTCGCTTACGTGGACTGGGATACGAAGAAGCAGTACGGCGCAAAATACGCCTATGACAAAGTCGTTTCCCAGCTCCATCCGGGAGCCGTCATTTTGCTCCATTCCGTCTCCAAGGACAACGCCGAGGCGATGGGAAGCATTATCGACTATGCTCGGGAGCAGGGCTACGAGTTCAAACGGCTGGATCAAGCTTGACCGCTCCACCCCAGCGTTACGCCGAGCCGCCTTTCGTCAAGGGCGGCTTTTTTCCGCATGCGTCGAAAAGAACGGCATCCGTTTTCAAAAAGCCGTTCAATATGACAGTCGTTGTCATGTACGCCCGTTTATACTGATTGTAGATAACGAAACGAAAGCGGGCGACAGTCATGACGGACGAATATATCGAAATTTTCGGCGCTCGGGAACACAATTTGCAAAACGTCACGATTCGTATTCCGAAGCGCAAGCTTGTCGTGCTGACCGGGCTTTCCGGCTCCGGCAAATCGACTTTGGCGATGGACACGCTGCAGAAGGAATGCCAGCGCCAATATATGGAGTCGATGGGGATGGTCACGGATTTTATCGGCAAGCCGAAGGTCGACCGGATCATAGGGCTTTCGCCTTCGATCAGCGTGGGCCAGCATGTGACGAACCGCAATCCGCGTTCCACGGTCGGAACCGTGACGGAAATATTTACGTATTTACGCGTGCTGTACGCCAGGCTCGGCGTACGACCTTGTCCTTCGTGCGGGGAACCGGTCCGTCCGTCGTTCGAAACCGGTCCGTTATCGGTCGGCGCGGACGACGAAGAATCGGACGAGGCGGAACCGCAGCGGCGAACCGAGCGATGCCCGAAGTGCCGCACGGAGCTCGTTCCGCTCAAAATGGCGCATTTTTCGTTCAACAAGCCGGAAGGGGCATGCGAAGCGTGCACCGGCCTAGGCGCGACGACGACCGTCGATATCGGGCTGGCGATCGACGAGGAGAAAAGCGTTGCGGAAGGCGGCGTCACGTTCTGGGACGGTTTCTTTATCGATTATTATGTCACCGTCCTGCAAGCCGCAGGCACCCATTACGGCTTCGCCTTCGATCCGAACGAGCCGATCAAGCGGTACGGGGAACCGCAGCGCGATTTGCTGTTGTACGGGGCCGGCAGCGAACGGTTCCGACGGCATTTTCCGGACAAAAAGCCGCCGAAGTCGGTCGGAGCCGGCAACTTCGAAGGCGTCGTCACGTACTTGCTGAGAAGGTACGAGGAGAAGGACGGAGATATCGGTTCGTCCAAAAAATTGGAGCCTTATTTCATCCGGCGAACGTGCGAACGATGCGGCGGCGCTAGGCTGCGCGAACAAAGCCGCCGGGTTGCGATCGAAGGCAGGTCGATCGTCGACGTCGCCTCGCTTTCGATGCGCCCGCTGCTCGAATGGCTCGAAGGGCTGCGCGACCGGCTGCCGGACGAAAGCAGGCTCGTGCTGATGCCGATCGTGGACGACTTGGCGGAACGCATCCGTCGCCTGATCGGCGTCGGCCTGGATTATTTGTCGCTGGAGCGGCAGGCGAACACGTTGTCGGGAGGAGAGGCGCAGCGGCTGCGGCTCGCTTCGCTGCTCGGCTCCGGTCTTACCGGCGTCCTGTACGTGCTGGACGAGCCGACGGCCGGCCTTCACGCGCGCGATACGGCCCGTCTGATCGGAATGCTGAAGCAGCTGCGCGATTTGGGCAATACGGTGCTCGTCATCGAGCATGATCCGGACGTGATGCGGGCGGCCGATCATTTGATCGACATCGGGCCGGGCTCGGGCCGAAACGGCGGGCGCGTCGTCGGCGCCGGAACGGCGGAGCTGCTGAAGGCGTGCCCGGACTCGGCGACCGGACGCTATTTGCGCGAATCGGAGCTGCGGCCGCCCGTCCGGGAGCGGCGGAAAGGGAACGGAAACGCGTTGACCGTCGTCGAAGCGAGCGCCCGCCATTTGAAAAACGCGACCGTCTCCTTTCCGCTCGGCTGTCTGATCGCCGTGACGGGGGTGTCCGGATCGGGAAAATCGACGCTGGTGTTCGATGTGCTGGAGGCCGAGGGCCGCCTCCATTTCGGCGGGGGAGGCGCGCCCGGGCGGCACGGCCGCGTCGAAGGGCTTCGGCATATCGACGGCATCGTCGCCGTCGACCAATCGCCGATCGGAAAAATGTCGCGCTCCAATATCGCTACGTATACCGACTTGTTTACGCCGATCCGGGCTTTGTTCGCGAGCTTGCCGGAAGCGCGGAGCAAACGGCTCGCTTCGAAACATTTTTCGTTCAATACGCCGGGCGGCCGATGCGAAACTTGCCAAGGACTCGGCACGCTGCAGCTCGACATGCATTTTTTGCCCGACGTCGAGGTGCGCTGTCCGGACTGCCGCGGCAGAAGGTTCAAGGACGACGTTTTGAACGTCCGGTATAACGGCTTCAATATTACCGACCTGCTGAATCGCACGGCGGGCGAGAACGTTGCCGTATTCGAACGGGAGGAAGGGGACATCGCGGACAGGCTGAAGCTGCTGTGCGAGGTCGGTTTGGATTACGTGCGGCTGGGCCAGCCTACGACAACATTGTCGGGAGGCGAAGCGCAGCGCCTCAAATTGGCGAAGGAGCTCGGCAAGAAAGGAAACGGGCATACGCTCTATTTGATGGACGAGCCGACGGCGGGACTTCACCCGATGGACGTAAGGCAGCTGGTCGACCTGCTGCACCGGCTCGTCGACGCGGGACATACGGTCATCGCGATCGAGCACAATCTCGATCTGATCCGCGCGGCCGATTGGATCGTCGATCTCGGTCCGGAAGGCGGCGAGGCGGGAGGTCGCGTCATGGCGGCGGGAACGCCCGAAGACGTGGCGCTCGTCGCGGAATCGCATACGGGAGCGTTTCTGAACCGTTAGCCGGCGCAATCGACCGGAAAAAACGGTTAAAACAATAACCGCCATTTGGAAAAAGGCGGTTTTTATCGTACAATGGCAATTATGCCGGCCCGTTCGCTTTAACGATCGTTTGGCGACATACAGCGGGCCGAGAGCAGCGCCTGGGCGATGCCGATAAAATATTCGGATTCGCGGCGAATATGGTTAAGCACGGTGATGGCGGTCGGATTGTTTTTCATCGCGGCGCTTTCCGTGCCCAGCTGGTTCAGCAGCCGGATGAACTGTTCGCTCTGCCGCATGGCGAACAGTACGAGATCCATGATTTGCTTGTAAACCTCGGGCGTCACGCTGTATCCCATTCGCCCGACGAGTTCGATATAGCGCACGAACGTCGCTTGCGTCCGCGCCAGCGCCTGCTCCCACGCCTTCAAGGCATCCACGAACGGTTGTTCCAGGTTCGGGACGAGCGCCCGGATTACGTCCGTATGCTCGGTTTCCTGCAGCTTCCAAAACTCGCCTTCGTCGAGTATGCGCAGCGGCATTTTATCCCCGTAATAATATTGCATTAGCCGTCTCTCCTCCGCCGTATCCAGTTTCGATCCATTTAATGTATGGCGCCGGGACGGCGATCATGCGTCAATTTAGCAATCGAAAAGAAACGTTCGGGGCCGAGGCGTGTTACGATAAGCCGGAGGCCAAACGACGGGGAACGGAAACGGAACCGGATCGGAAAGCGGGGGGAACGAACGGGAGTACGGCAGGCCGGCATGTACAAGCCGTCGAAGCGACGGCGTCTGTCTAACATGAAAATACGGTTCTTGGTTTGTCGCCTAACAACGAAGGAGGAAACGGTTTGAATACGAATAGCGCCGGCGCCGCTTCGGCGTCCGTCGATTTGCAGGACGTGAAGAGGCTGCCGATATTGATTTCGCTGATTATCGGCGCGTTTTTCTCGATTTTGAACGAAACGCTGCTGAATATCGCTTTTCCCGAGCTGATGGTCGAGCTGAACGTGTCGGCTCCGACGATGCAGTGGCTGGCGACCGGCTATATGCTCGTCGTCGGCGTGCTCGTCCCCGCATCGGCATTGCTCGTGCAATGGTTTACGACGCGTCAAATGTTTTTGGGCGCGATGACGATGTTTACGGTCGGGACGCTCGTCTGCGGCATCGCGCCGCATTTCGCCGTCCTGCTCGTCGGACGGCTGCTGCAGGCGGCCGGCACCGGTCTGCTGCTGCCGGTGATGATGAACACGATTCTCGTGCTGTATCCGCCGGAGAAGCGGGGAGCCGCGATGGGAAGCATCGGGCTGGTCATTATGTTCGCCCCGGCGATCGGTCCGACGCTGTCCGGACTCATTTTGAATTCGCTGGAATGGCGCTGGCTGTTTTACATGGTGCTGCCGTTCGCGATCTTTTCCATCCTGTTCGCGTTCATTTATTTGAAGAACGTGTCGCAGCCGACGAAGCCGAAAGTCGACGTCGTCTCCCTCGTCCTGTCCACGGTCGGCTTCGGCGGCATCGTCTACGGGTTCAGCAGCTCGGGCGAAGGGCACGGCGGCTGGTCGAGCCCGCAAGTGTACGGAACGGTCATCGTCGGCGCGATCGCGCTGCTGCTGTTCGTCGTCCGCCAGCTGAAGGTGCGGGAGCCGCTGATGGATTTGCGGGCGTTCCGCTTCCCGATGTTCACGCTCACCGCGATCATGCTGATCATCATGATGATGACGCTGTTTTCGACGATGTCGCTGCTGCCGTTCCTGTTCCAGGGCGCGCTCGGCATGACCGTATTCGCGTCGGGGCTGATCATGCTGCCCGGCAGCCTGCTCAACGGCCTTATCTCCCCGGTGACGGGCAAGCTGTTCGACAAGTTCGGCCCGCGGGCGCTCGTCATTCCGGGGACGGTGTTTTTGCTGGTCATCATGTGGTTTTTCACGAGAGTATCCGTCGATACGTCGAAGATCACGTTTCTCGTGCTGCACATTTGCATGATGGTCGCCATCTCGATGATTATGATGCCGACCCAGACGAACGGCCTGAACCAGCTGCCGCCGCGCTATTACCCGCACGGAACGGCGATATTGAACACGCTGCAGCAGGTCGCCGGAGCGATCGGCGTCGCCTTCTTCATCGGCATTATGACGTCCGGTCAGAACGTCTATTTGGCCAATGTGCCGAATCCGACCGATCCCGCCCAAATCGCCCAATCGACGGCCATCGGCGTCCACAACGCGTTCCTGTACGGCTTCGGCTTTGCCGTAATCGCCGTCCTGCTGTCGTTTTTCATGAAGCGCACCAAGTCGCAGCAGCATTAAGCGATGTGCGGGCAAATGCCCCGAAACGAACATTCAGGTCCTCCGGATCCGCGGACCTGGATGTTCGTTTTTTTCGTTACAGGAGGTTTGACTTCGCTCAAGGACCGTGTCGGCCGATGGAACGGATCGTAGTATGCTTATCGGCGGAAAAAACGATCGTTTTTCAGGCTAACGAATCCGGACATCGCTATTAAGCCCAAAACGGAAGAAACCGATCCGATTTGCCGGCAATAGCGATACAGGGGTTCGTAAACCAATTCACCCCCCCGCATTCGGCTCCGATAACGATTGTTCGGTTCGTTAGCCTCATGTCCGAGAACCGGGAAAGCGAACGGAAGCCAAGCTCAGAGAAACTCAGAGAAACCCGGGAGCTCGGAAGGAATGGGCGCTAGCGCGGAACAACCGCAGGTCGCCTTTGAAGTCGTGGTTGTTCCCTCCAAACCGCAAGAGACGACGCGACGGTCTTTTCCAATCTGCGTCATCAACCAGCCGGGTTAGCCTTCTTTTGAGTCCTGCGCATGAGAGGCGCACGTTTCCCCGAACATCGATAATGCACAAAAATCCGGTCTATTATTGAATAGACCGGCCGTTCGGCCCCGATGTATAGTAGGTTTGATTTACGAGCCTTGCGCGAAACAACGAAACGGGGGATACGATGAAACGGGAATTGCATGCGGACATCGCCGTCGTCGGCGGCGGTCTCGGGGGCTTTGCGGCCGCGCTGGCGGCGGCTTCGCTCGGATACAAAACGGTTTTGACGGAGGAGACGGACTGGATCGGCGGGCAGCTTACGAGCCAGGGGGTGCCGCCCGACGAGCACCGCTGGATCGAAACGCACGGCTGCACGCGCTCGTACCGCCGGTTCCGGGACGGGGTACGCGACTATTACCGCAGCCATTTTCCGCTGACCGAGCAGGCGAGGGCGAACGTTCAGCTCAATCCGGGCAGCGCGCTCGTCAGCAAGATCAGCCATGATCCGCGCACGGCGCTCGCCGTGCTGACGCAAATGGCGGCGCCGTACGTGGCCGGCGGCCGTCTCGTCATCCTGCTGCGCCATGCGGCGGAGTCGGTCGAGACGGAAGGCGATACGATCCGATCGGTCACGGTCCGCTGCCTGGATTCGGGCGATCGATCCGTACTCGTCGCCCCTTACGTGCTGGACGCGACGGAATGCGGCGACGTGCTGCCGCTCGCGAAGGCGGAATACGTGACGGGCGCGGAGTCCCGGGAACAGACCGGCGAGCCGCGAGCCCTGGAGGGCGCCGCCAATCCGCGAGACATGCAGGCGATCACGTACTGCTTTGCGATGGATTACAGGGAAGGCGAAGATCATACGATCGACAAGCCGAAAGATTACGCGTTCTGGCGCAGCTACCGTCCGGACTTTTGGCCCGGGCCGATGCTCGGTTGGATCGGTCCGCATCCGGTTACGCACGAGGCGCGGCAGTATGTGCTGTTTCCGGAAAACGACCTGTTCCCGCTGTTCAACTATCGGCGAATCGCCGACAAATCGCTGTTCGCGCCAGGAACGTTCGAAAGCGATATCACGATCGTCAATTGGCCGCAAAACGATTACTTCATCGGGCCGATCATCGACGTAAGCGAGGAGGAGCGCGCGCGCCATCTGGACGCGGCGAAGCAGCTCAGCTTGTCGCTGCTCTATTGGCTGCAGACGGAGGCGCCGCGTCCGGACGGCAAAATCGGCTACCCCGGACTGCGGCTGCGCAGGGACGTGCTCGGCACGGCCGACGGCCTGGCGAAATATCCGTACATCCGCGAATCGCGCCGCATCCGCGCCGAATTTACCGTGCTGGAGCAGCATATTACGGCTCCGTTCCACAGCGACGGCCGGGCGGAGCCGTTCGCCGATTCGGTCGGCGTCGGCTATTACGCGATCGACCTGCATCCGAGCACGGGGAACCGCAACTACATCCATTTTTCGCCGCTGCCGTTCCAAATTCCACTCGGCAGTCTCATCCCGATCCGGATCGACAATTTGCTCGCCGCCTGCAAAAACATCGGCACGACGCATATTACGAACGGCTGCTACCGGCTGCATCCGGTCGAATGGAATATCGGCGAATCGGCGGGCCTGCTTGCCGCTTTTTGCTTGAAGCACCGCGTCCGGCCGCGCGACGTCCGAAACGACAAACGGCTGCTCGAGCAATTCCAGCGGCTGCTCGTCGAGCAAGGCATTGAACTCGCTTGGGAGCCGCGCTGACGCGGACGCGGCTCGAACGATTCGAAGGGGGAATTCGAATGAAGGCGATACTGAGAAACGGTCTGGTTGTACTGCCGCTGGTCGCGATGCTGGCGGGCTGCGGCTCTCAAGGAGGAACGGCGGCGGACGGAGGCAAGGCCGGCGAACCGGCGGAGGCGGGCAAGCCGGCCGCTCCCGCCATCGACGAGAAGCTGAAGGAGCCGGTGACGATCAACTTTTTTTACAACGGCTATTCCGGCTCGCTGATGGAAGAATGGAAAGCGAAAATCAAAGAAAAGTACAACATCGTGCTCAATCCGTACATGAACGAAACGATCGAAAATTTGATCGCCTCCGGCGTGAAGCTCGACCTGATCGCCTACTCGGCGGGCGGACTGTTCAAGGCGCTCGATCTGCAGCTCACCTCCGACATGTCCGACCTGATCGCCAAGTACAAGTTCGACTTGAACCGGCTCGCCCCGGGCGTGCTGGAATCGGCCAAAATGTATTCGGACAAAGGCGAAGTGCCGGTCATGCCTTACGAGCTGAACAACAACGTGCTCATTTACAACAAAAACATATTCAACAAGTTCGGCGTGCCGTTTCCGAAGGACGGCATGACGTGGGACCAGATGAACGATCTGATCAAAAAGGTGTCGCGCACGGAAGGCGGCGTCAAATACAGAGGCTACGCGTATTCCGGGCTCAACCTGATCTACAAAAACCAGATGGGCTTGCCGTTCGTCGACCCGAATACGAACAAAGCGGTATTGAACACGGACAGCTGGAAAAAATGGCTGGAAACGATGGCCGGTTTTTACGCGATCGACAATAACGATATTGTGAACGCCAAGGAAGACGACTTGTTTTTCAAGGAGCAGACGCTCGCGATGCGCGGCGGCCCGAGCCCGCTCGAGCTGCTGCCGGCGGCGATCGAGAAGGGGCTCGATTGGGACGCGGTGACGAATCCGCGTTTTGCGGGCATGGAGAACGTCGGCTCGCAGATGAACGCGCCGTTTTTGGCCATTCCGCCGAACAGTCCGCACCGCGACGAAGCGTTCAAGGTGATCGCGTTCTTTTTGTCGGACGAGATGCAGACGGACAACGCGCGCGCCGGGCGGGTGCCGGTATTGAAAGCGGAGAACGTCGTGAACACGTTCGGCGAGAAGCTCCCGTTTCTGAAAGGAACGAACTACGCGAAGGCCGTCTTCGCGGATACGATCGGCAAGCCGATCCGGGTGACGAAGTACGACGGCACCGTCCGGTCGCAGCTGTCCGTCGCGATCGTCGACGTGGCGACCGGCAAAAAAGACGTCAACACCGCTCTGCGCGACGCCGAAGAAAATGCGAACAAAGCGATCGAGACGGCGATGAAAAAATAACGAGCGCCAAACTGTCAAAGAACGGGTGATATTCAGCATGAGCCATAAAAAAATTGCCGTCATTACGGCCGGACCGAGCGACTTTGCCGATTGGCTCGGGCGGCAAAACGCGTCCGTTACGATCGTTGCGCCCGGGGATACGCCGGATTTGGCTCCATACGATGCGATCGCCATACTCGGCGGCGTATCGGAGGAGCCGCTGCTGCTGCCGGCGCGAATGCGGAATGCCGTGGAGGCGCAGCTCGGCGCCGGCAAAAAAGTGTTCGCCGAATATGTCGGCAGCATCGGGCACGTCTATTTCGCCCCGCCGGTCAGCACCCGCTTCGAGCGGCTCGCCGTGTGCGCGGACGGGCAAATCGGCGATTTGCCGCAGGGGACGCTGATCGAAGACCAATGCAACATGCGGCTTCGGCCGCACTCCATCGCCTGCTCGCACGAGCGGCCGATTTTGCAGTACGTCAAAATGCACGCCCACGACAAGGTCGAGCCGGACGCCGTCTTGACGGGGAACGTCTCGGACCGGGGGCTTTGGTTCGAGGAAGGGGAACGATTGCTCGTCTGTTCGTTCCGCCTTGCCCATTTTGTGCGGGCCCGGTTCGCTCCCCGCGACGCCGCGCGGAAGCTGATCGCGTTCATTATGGAATGGCTGCTGGACGAGGCGGTCGATACAAGCGGGGCGGAGCCTTATTATACGGTCGGGCGGGGAACGCCCGACGAGCCGTTGGCGCGGCAAGTGCGGGACAGCGCGGACAAGGCGCTGCGCTGGTTCGAGCGGTCGGGAGTCGTGTACGACGAAGGGAGAAGCGGCGCGCTGGAAGGGCCGGGCACGGAAATATATCCCGACGGCAAGCAGCGGATGAGCCGCATCCATCGGGTCGATTGCATCGGCGAAATCGCCCTGCCGTATTTTTTGCACGGCATGCTGGAGAACGACGAACGCTCCTTGCGCATCGCGGGCCGTTTGCTGGATGTCGTGTTCGACGATTTCCAGTGCAAGGACGGCGGCCCGTGGCACGGCATGATCCGCTGGACGGAGGAGGCGTGGGGCGTTTGCTACCAGGACGACGTCGCCCGTGCCGTTTTGCCGCAGCTGCTCCGGTGCCTGTACGCGAATACGCGCGACCGGCTGGACGATATCGCGGCGGCGCTCCGTTTTCTCGTCCGCACGACGGGAACGGACGGCACCCGGGTATACCGGACCGACAATATCCGGCTGACGCCGGAGAAGATGGAGCAACTGCGGACGACGCCGGGCAACTTGCCGAGCGCCCATTACAACGGCTTTTACTTTGCCGCCCTGCTGCTCGCCTACAAGCTGACCGGCATCGGCGAGTTTCGCGATACGGCCGTGAAAGGCATGGAGACGATCATGGCCGCGTATCCGGACACGAAACGGGAGCAGAGCGAAACGCAGGAATATTGCCGGCTCGTGCTGCCGCTCGCGTGGCTGTACTGGAACACGGGAGAGCGGCGGCATCGCGACATGCTGTACCGGGTCGCGGGCGATTTGCAGAAATTCAAGCACCGCTCCGGCGGCTACCTGGAATGGGACGACGGCTATCGGGCGGCGATGCGGCACGAGATCGGCCAAGGGGAAAGCTCGCTGATCTCGAGAAACGGCGACCCGGTCGTCGACCTGCTCTACTCGAACAATTGGCTGCCGATCGGATGGATTCAAGCGTATTTCGTCACGAAAGACCCGTATTTCAAGGAGCTGTGGGAGGAAACGGCGCGGTTTATGGCGTCCGCGCAAATCCACAGCGGCGATCCGCTCATCGACGGCGCCTGGGCCCGCGCGTTCGATGCGGACAAGGCGGAGGTGTTCGGCTCGCCCGCCGATAAGGGATGGGGGCCGTGGTCGATCGAATCCGGCTGGACCGTAGCGGAGATCGCCTCCGGGCTGCTGATGGGCCTGCTGGAGGAGCGTCTGCTGCCGTATTACGCGGAAGGCGCGGGCGCGCCTGCGCAGTCGTAGATCGGCGGCGGCGGAGGCCGCGCGGCCCCGGCATCGGCGCCGCTGAAGAGGAAATAGCGCTCTTTCGAGCGCTATTTCACAAAAGAGGCATGCCCGGCGTGCAAATAGCGCTTCCAGGCGCACTATGCGGCCGATGCCGGAAGCGTTGCATTTTCCGGCATCGTTCTTTATGATGAGGGGGAGGAGGGGACGACGGCGTCGTTCCCTCAACCGGATCGGGAAAGGGGAGGCAGCCGATGGAGCTGAACCGCTCGCTCATTAACGAACCGCCGACTTGGAACGAAGCCGTTACGAGGTGGCTCGAAGATTTTCCCGTCTTTTTGCGCCACGACCAGCTCGGCACCCACAATCAGAAGCTGCACGTCCAGCGCGGCATCGAACTGAACTTGACGCTGGAAGGCCAAGGGACGTTCGTGGTCGACAAACATATTTGGAGGCAGTCTCCCGGGCAACTTCTCATCTTCCCCGGGCAGCTGCCTCATCAAGTCTATATCGATCCTTCCCGGCAATATACGCGAATGGTCGTCCTGATCGACGACCGTCGGCTGTCGTCGCTGATGCCCGGCGGCGATTGCGGCGGCTTCGAGGACATCTCGTGCCGGCAAATCAAGCTGCAGCCCGACACGTATTTGTCGATCAAGGAGCTGCTGTTCGTCATGCACCGGGAACGAACCGAACGGAGAACCGGCTGGCAGCAAATGATCGCCGCCGGTCTGATGAATGTGGCCGTCCTGATCCGCAGAAGCCTGGAGGATGCGGAGCCGAAGGGCGGACCGCACGCGGCTCGGAAAATGCACGGCGAGCATCCGATCAGCCGGCTGTGCGACTATATCGATTCGCATTTGCACGAAGATTTGACGCTTAAAACGATGGCCGCGATGTTCGACATGAGCCCCGATCACCTGATTCGCACGTTCAAGCGGGAGAAAGGGATGACGTATCACAAATATGTGCTGCTGCAGCGCATTTTCGAGAGCAAGCGGCTGCTTCTCCGGCATCCCGACATGACGCTGACCGAGATCGCCTATCAGGTCGGCTTCGCCTCCTCCTCGCAGTTCAGCAAAACGTTCAAAAACGCGAGCGGCTTGACGCCCAGCGAATTCCGCAGCCAATCCCAAACCGAGCCGCCGCTTTGAGACGCGCCTGCGGCAGCGCCTGCCGCCTCTTCCGTTTTGACAGCGGTTGCACGAGGATAGCGAAAAATCATCATAATCATCGATTCGCGGGCGGGGCCCCGACAAGGCCATCGTTGCGCCTGCTGCTGACTGCCGTCGTTTTTTTCGGAAAAAAGCGGTGTCCGTCGCCCCATTATTTGGTATCCTACATGTATGCGCCTTCTTTAACGGGGCGGAAAGCACAGCACGACGACAAGCGGCTCGCTGCGGGCCGTTCGCCCGCCACGGCATCCGGCGCAGCCCGGCCGGCGGGAAAAACGTATCGCCCGCGCCGAGCGCGGCTTCGCCGCCGACGTATAGCAGCGCGCCCGAGCCCGATACGACGATCGCCGCCGCGAATTCGTCGTCCTTGCAAAGCGCATGCCCGCCGGTTACGTTCAGGCGGCTCATGCGAAACCGCCTCATTCGTTCACTGCGGATTAATCGATTAGTGAACGGGGATGCGTGCGTATTTTTGTTATAAATCCCGGGTTGGTAAGGTTATTCGGATTCGGTCAGGCAGCGGTAGAACGCCAAAAGCGATAGTTCGTTTAGTTGAATAGTAAACAAACATCGTGTAAAATAAACTCATCAGGCCAAACAGAGGAGCTATCGCCATTTATGCCGACATTCGAAGATATCGCCAAAATCGCGGGGGTTTCGAAAGCGACCGTTTCGCTCGCGCTTTCGGACAGCGCCAAAATATCGCTGGAGACGAAAGTGAAAATTCGCAACATCGCCAAAAGCATCGGGTATAATTTAAGCGGAGCCGAAGGGAGCAAATGGCTGCGGAACAAGTCGATCGGGATTTTGTACGTTAGCAACATTCCCGATTTCGAGAAAGATTTTTTCCGGGACACGCTGATCGGCGTGACGGAGGACGCGGCGAATACGGGGTACGACGTCGTGTTCATCGGCAGCCATATGCCGAAGAGCGCCGAGGATATGACCGAGGATATCGCGGACAAAGTCGTGCAGTCCGGCGTCGAAGGCGTCATCGTCATTTCGTCGATACCGAATTTGAAAGGATTCGGGAAGCTGCAGCAGATGCATTTTCCGATGGTGTTCGTCGGCAACCGGAAAGTCGACGGCTCGGCGCGCAACATTTTCAACGTTTGCTCCGACCATTACAACGGAGGCAAAATGGCGGCGGAATATTTGCTCGACGATCTCGGCCATACGCGCATTTCGCTTGTCGGGCGCGTCCATATGCCGCATTGGGAGCAGGACCGGCTGAACGGCTTTTTCTCCTACTTGCGCAATTCGGGGCTGACCGACATCGAGAACGATAAAGTGCTCGTCTCCGAACGGTACAACCCGGACGACGAAGGCTGGAACCGGCTGACCCGCATTCAGCCGAGCGCGATATTCGCCGCCAACGCGGGAATCGGCATATCCGTGCTCCATTATTTGCGGGCGGTCGGGAGACGGATCCCGGAGGACGTTTCGCTCATCGTGTTCGACGACTTCGCCTCGTTTCCGTACGAAAATCCGCCGATTACCGTCATCAAGCAAAACAAAGAGGCGCTCGGAAGCTTGGCCGTCAAGCTGCTGCTCGACTTGCTGGAAAAATCGAAAATTCCGCCCAGACAAATGCTCATTTCCACGGAACTGATCGAAAGGCAATCCTGCGCGCCCGCGCGCAAATAACGAAAGGGGAATCGTTATGGAGCCCGTCTTGAGGTTTGGCATGGTAGGCGGCGGTGAAGGCGCTTTAATCGGAGACATTCATTGCAGGGCGGCGACGTTCGATCGCCGGAGCGCGATCGTGGCGGGGTGCTTCTCGAGAGATCCGGCCAAATCCGCCGTTACCGGACGAAAGCTCGGCCTGTCGCCGGATCGCGTTTACGCGACGTACGAGGAAATGGCCGAGAAGGAAGCCGCCCGCGAAGACCGCATCCATTACGTGTCGATCGTGACGCCCAACAAATCGCATTACGAGATCGCCAAAACGTTTTTGCTCCGCGGCTTCCACGTCGTCTGCGACAAGCCGCTTACGATCGAGCTGAGCGAGGCGGAGGAGCTGAAGCGGATCGCCGCGCGGAACGGTTTGCTGTTCGCCGTTACGTATACGTATTCCGGGTATCCGATGGTGAAGCAGGCGCGGGAACTCGTACGGCGGGGGGAGATCGGCGACATTATTACGGTCATGGCCGAATATCCGCAGGAGTGGGTGCTGAACGCCGTTAAGCCGTCGTGGAGAATGCTGGCGAGCGAAGGGAAGTCGTGCTGCGTGGCCGACATCGGGGTACATATCGCGCATACCATCTCGTACATGACGGGCCTTGCGATCGAGTCGCTTTGCGCCGACATGCAGACGCACGGAACGTTGACGGAGCTGGACAACAACGCCAACATATTGGTGAAATATACGTCGGGGGCGACCGGAATGTACTGGTGCTCGCAGGTGGCGGCCGGCAGCAAAAACGGCTTGAAGGTGCGCCTGTTCGGCACGAAGGGCTCGCTCGAATGGCATCACGAGCGGCCGGAGGAGCTGCTGCTTTCGCTGAAAGGCAAGCCGCTGCAGCTGCTGGCCCGCGGACGGGACGCGATGTATCCGGAGGCGGCGGCGTTCAACCGGCTGCCGGGCGGACATCCGGAAGGGCTGTACGAAGCGTTCGCCAACATTTACGCGGCGTTCGGCTCCGAGCTGGAAGGGCTGCTGGACGGAAGCGGGTCCGGCGCCGGGGCGGACTATCCGCGAATCGACGACGGAATCGACGGCGTCCGGTTTGTCGACAAATGTTTGGAAAGCGCGCAGGGCGGCTCGAAATGGGTTTCGTACGCGCCGTAAGGCGAGGCACTGATCAAAATGATAACGAAACGGCAGCCCGGAACGTCAAGTTACGGACTGCCGTTTGTTTTTGCCGGTTGCGGTTATCGGAGCGAATTTCCGTTATGCGGACGAAAAAGAGCGAACGCGCGAGAATAGCGGAATATAGTTCCGAATGAAGAAGCGGTCCCGACATGTCCCGTTTAAGGGACCGCCGCGCCGTTAACGCCTACGAGAAAAAACGCGACAAATGGGCGAGCGACTTCTGCAAGCCGCGGCGGTGCTCCGCGACGCTGCCCTTGTACCGGTGATCCTCCAGCTCGACCGTCACGGCGCCGTCATAGCCCGCCAGATCCAGCTCGAAGGCGATGGCGGCCCAATCCGCCTGCCCTTCGCCCGGGATCGCGTACCGCCACGGGCCTTCGCTCGACTTGATGCCGTTCCCGAAGACGGGGGGCTGGTGCCGGCCGTACAAATAGACGTTTTCCGGCAAAACGACGCAGTCTTTCGCATGCACGTGCTTGATCCGGTCGGCGAATTCCCGCAAAAACCGGATCGGATCGATGCCGAGCCGGATCAGATGGGAAGGGTCGTAGTTGAGCTGCAGCGCCGGCGACGGAACCGCCTCGAACATGGCGCGAAGCATTTCCGGCGTGCAGCCGATCGTCGGGTAATACGGCGCGTTGCCGGGCCAACCTTCCAGCACGACGGCCACTCCGGCCCGTTCGGCGTCGGCGAGCAGGGCGGGAAACATTTCCTTGAACAGCTCGAACGATTCGTGCCGCGTCGTCGACGGGTCCTCGGGCTTGAGACACATGAAGCACAGCTTTCCTCCGAGCGCGGCGGCGCCGGCGATGCCGGCTCGCACATGCTCTCTCGCGGCGTAGCGCGTTTCCTCGTTTTTGCTGAACAGGCGCGCGACTTGGACGTGCCCGACGTCGAACGTGCCGATCGCGAGCCCCGCCTCCTCGGCATCCCGCTTCGTCTCCGCGTTCAGCTCGGGCACGTCGACGACCCGGAAGCCGGCTTCGGCCATCCAGCCGAACCATTCCCGCCAATCGCCGCGCTCGTTTGCCATCGCGATGCCTTTCGTCAGTCTAACGCCGATTGAATGCGGCAAAGTAAACCACTCCCGTTTCAAAAGTTGGCGAACAAGGTCCGGTCAACGGACCGGATCGATCGAACCGGACCGCCGCCGGGCCGTACCGTTACCGGCGGTTGTCCGCTGCCTTCTACGAAAACGAAGGCAATTCGACGACGACTTCGCGCTTCAGCTCCGCCGAGCGGAGGATGCCGTCGATGACCGCCTGGTTGAGCAAAATTTGCTCGCCGGGGATCGGCGCCGGTTTCCCTTCCTTGATGGCGACGACGAAATCGCGCACTTTTTCGAAAAAGATGTCCAGCGAATGCGGCTTGACGGCGATCGGGCTTTCCGTCGGATGGCCGAGCACGTCGTGATACAGCGTAATCGAGCCCGGTCCTTTGTCCCAGGCGCCCGACGAAAGCTTGCTCAGCCCTTGCTCCGGTTCGATTTTCAGACCGCCCTCGGTGCCGAGAAACAGCGTCGGACCGAGCGTATCCATATGCATCGCCCAGGCGATTTTGAAATTGAGCACGACGTCCCCCTCGAAGCGAATGAGCGCCTCGCCGAAATCCTCGACGTCGAACCGGTCCGCGTCTTTATGGTATTTCGGATTCGTGCCGAAATAGTTGGAGCAGTACGCCGAGACGGTGAGCGGCTTCGGATAGCCGAGCGCGTCCATCGCCAAATCGAGCGAGTAGCAGCCGATGTCCGCGATCGCGCCCGAGCCGGAAACGTCTTTGCGGATAAAGCCCCGGCCCGGCATGCCGCGTCTGCGGCCGCCGCCCGTCTGCACGTGATACACTTTGCCGAGCAGACCGGACTGGACGATCCGCTTGATTTCTTTATGGTTCGGATCGTAGCGGGGCTGGAAGCCGACGGTCAAAATTTTGCCGGATTTCCGCGACGCTTCGACCATCTCGGTCGCCTGCTCCAGCGTGACGGCCATCGGCTTCTCGGTCAGCACGTGCTTGCCGGCGTTCAGCGCGTCGACGCTCGTGCGATGGTGGGCGATGTTCGGCGTGCATATGCTGACGCCGTCCAAGTCGAGCTCCAGCAGCTTTTCGTGGCTTTCGAACGGGACCGCTCCGGTCAGGCCGTTTTTCTCGATAAACTCGGCCGCTTTGCCCGGCACGAGGTCGGCGACGGCGACGAGGTCGACGTCGTTCATTTTCATATAGGCGGCGGCGTGGCGGGTCGCGTTGCTGCCGCTGCCGATAATGCCGATGCGAAAGTTTCTGCTCATGGATTTCCGCTCCTTAGGTTCGAATGGTCGAATGAGTGCGCGCTAATACAAGGCGTTCGAACGGTTCAGCCGTTCAACGAGCCGGCGGTTTCGCGACGGCCCGGCCGGTTCCGGCTTTGTCTGGCCGTCCGCAAATAAGCGTACAGCGCGTTCAAAAACGACTCGCGCGTCACGAACTCCGCCTCCCCGGCGAACCGGTCGACGGGCTCGGCGTTCAGCGACTTCGCCGCGGCCCGGTTCCAACGGCGCGCCATCTCCGGAGTGAGCAGCGGGTTGGCCGCCCAATACTGCTCCGGCGTCGGCTCCTCCTTCGGCGATTTCGGGCCCATGTCGACCCCGGCCGGCAAAACGTTCGCGACGGCGGGCAAACACGGCATGGAGGAGCCGCCGGGTAGCGAACGGCAGACCGCGATCCATTCCGACGCTTCGGCAACCGTGACCGGTTCGTCCGGCTTTCCTTCGTAGCCGCGGAAAAACGAGCGGGCGCCGAAATATTGGAACGCCTTGCTCGACTCGCTGCCCCAAGGAACGTCGTTCACATAGGTGATGACCTGCTTGTCGGCGAGCAGCTCGTCCTGCAGCCGGTCGATGTCGATCTCGCGCACGGTCCGTCCCGAAGCGATGGCGACGTCGGCCGCCACGCCCGCGGCATAGCCGATTTGCATCCAGCACGGCTCCATCCGGATCGTGCCGAGCCCCATGTGCGTGGCCGAGACGGCGACGGGCACGAGGAGGCCGTCGACGAGACGCGGGACGATGGAGCCGTACGGGATTTGGTAAATTTCCGTCAGGAAGCCGATCGCCATAAAGCCTTCGAGGCAAATGTTTTGTCCGATCGGCTCGCGCTTGCGGGTCGCGTGCGAATCGATGCCGTAATCGCCGCTGGCGATGCTGTCGTAATGGATCGGCGACCGTCCGAGCCCCGGGGCGCGCCGCGCGTCGTTTTCCGTGAACACGTATTCGCCGTGAATGCGGCGCGCTTCGCGGACGTAAATTTGCGGCGGAAAATGGTCCGTATCCTCGAATTCGTCGGCCGCATGTCCCCATTGGCGGGAATCTTCGCGAAACCACTCCGGCAGCTCTTCGTCGTTTTGCAAAAACCAAAGCAAGCCTTGAATGTATTCGCGATGCCGCTTGACGATGCGGTCGCGGACTTCCCAGCTGCCTTCCGGATACTCCCCGTTTTCCTCCGGCAAATCGGTCGAGCACAGACAATAATGGTAGTTGTTCGTATCGGTTTTGCCGTTCGGGATCATGACGGTGTTGCACACTTCGCTGAACCCTTTGACGCGGCCTTCGCGAACGTCCTCGATCAAGCTGACGTAGTCTTCCCGGTTATAGCTGTCCGGCTTGCGGAACGGCGCCTGGTTGCCGCGGTTTTTCGTCAGGCACAGCCGGAAATTGTAAGCCTGGATCCGGTCGTCGCCTTCGCCGGTGCTGCCCGGCAGCACTTCCTTCGTCCGGAAATTTTGGTACAGCGTGCCGGCATACTCCTCGTTCCAGTCGTCGCGCGACTCGCGTCCGAGCGAATAAGGGACGCCCGACATGGCGGCCAGGTCGCCCTCGTACGTCGCGTCGATGAAGACGGAGGCGCGGTATTCGACCGCTTCGCCGCCGCCGACCGGCCGGACCGTGACGGCCGCGACCGAGCTGCCTTCCTTCCGGACGTTTACGAGCTCGCGGGAGACGAGCGTCCGCAAATTCGGTTCCGCCTGCAGCATGCGGGCGAAAATCGCTTTGCCGACCGACGGCTCGAAGCGCAGCCCGTTGCGGCAATGGACGACCTGCTCGGAATCGGCTCCGTACGTGTCGATATAATGCTGCAGCACGTTGGAAGCGTATTCGCGGAACACCGAGCCGGCCGCGTTCAGCGAATGGATGTCGGTCATGCCGAGCCCGCTCGTCATCAGACCTCCGACGAACGGCGAACGCTCGATCATCACCGTTTTTCTGCCGCGTCTGGCGGCGGCGAGCGCGGCTCCGATCCCCCCGGGCGTCGCGCCCATTACGACTACATCGGCTTGTTGAATGTGCATGGAACTGCTCCTTTCCTTCGAACGGATGATTTTTCACAAAGTACGTTAACATGGAGTTAACCTATTTGATGAACAGAAGTATACCGCATTGCGCTCGTTTTTACTATCGCTTTTAAACGGGGCTTGTCGGCGATATGTCGGGAAGTAAACGGATTTTGTCGGCATTTCGCCTGAAATACTGCCGTTTTCTTGCTTTTTCGGGCATATATCTTCGGTTTGTATGTTTATATGCCGGTGAATGGCGTTTATGACGGGCGCGACGTTTTTTTTCGAAAGCGTATTGAAAAAGCGTTTTCCTCGAAGTATAATTTTAAACGTGAAGTAACTATTTGGTTAACAACGAACGCGGTATTCGCGGAACGGAAGGAGGACGAGTCGCCGAAACAAACCGATTTCGCTTCTTCAAATTGTTTAGCGTCCGATTAATCGACTACAATGAAGGGGTTCATGCAGTTTGCAACGACAACGGGAGGCTTTTGCGATGAAAGCTCAAATGAAAGCGCTTATCGTCATCGCCGTCGCATTGGCGGCGGGATGCGGCAAAACGGATCGGCCTGACGAGGCGGGCAGCCCGGGCGGGGCCAAAGGATCGGAGACGGCGCCGGCGCCCGGCATGACGACCGAGCCGGTTACGCTCACCTTCTTTACGGAAGGGAACTCGGCCATCCTGGCGGAAACGATCGAACGTCTCGTCAGTCAGAAGTATCCGAACGTCACGCTGCGCACGATCAAATCGGCCAAAGGGACGCTGATCGAGGACGTGATGGGCGCGGGCACGTCGATCGACCTGCTCTCCTATTCGCTGGGCGGGCTCGGCAAAGTGAAGGATTACAAGCTCGTGTCGGATTTGACCCCGCTTATGCAAAAATACGGCTTCGATACGAGCCGGTTCGCCGACGGGGTGCTCGATACGGTCAAGTCGTATTTCGAGGACGGTACCGTTTCGGCGCTGCCGTTCGAGCTGAACAACAACGTGCTGTTTTACAATAAAGGGATATTCGACAAATTCGGCGTTTCTTATCCGAAAGACGGCATGACGTGGGAGCAGGTGTACGACCTGGCCAAAAAGGTGACCCGCACCGAGGGCGGCGTCCAGTACAAAGGGTTCCAGCTCGAAGGCATCAATCTCGTCTATAAAAACCAGATGGGGCTCGGCTTCGTCGATCCGAAGACGCTTCGAGCGACCGTCAACAACGATCCATGGAAGAAATGGATCGAGCAAATGGCGGAGTTTTACAAAATTCCGGGAAACGAGCCGACGAACAACTACAAAATCAATTTTTTGCAAAACCAGACGCTGGCGATGAGCACCGGTCCGAACTTTTTGACGGAAATTCCGGAAGCCGCGGCGAAAGGGCTCGATTGGGACGTCGTCCAGCTTCCGCAGTTCGCCGGCCTGGAAGGCAAGGGCGGCCAAATGAACGCGCCGTATTACGCGATACCGCCGTCCAGCAAAAACAAAGACAGCGCTTTCCTCGTCATGCAATATTTGCTTTCCGACGAAGTGCAGACGATCATGGCGAGACAGGGGCGCATTCCGATCGTCAAGAAGGAAGAGGTGCGCAAAGAATACGCGAAAGATTTGAAAGGGATGGAAGGGAAAAATATCGCCGCCTTTTTCAAGGATACGATCGGCGCGCCCGTGCCGTCGACGAAATACGACGCGATCGCGAAATCGGCCGTTAACGCGGCGTTCAACAAAGTGGCGACGAACGCGGCCGACGCCAATACGGCGCTTCGCCAGGCCGAGGAAGACATCAACAAGCAGATCGACGCCGAAAAGGCGAAATGACCGGTCCCGGGCTGCGGCCCGGGCATCATCGAACAAGCGGGGGGATTCGGGTGAAAACGAGAGCTTATTGGGCAGCCGCGATGGCCGCCTTGGTTGCGCTGACGGCGGGCTGCGGCGGCCATACGGCCGCGCCGGGGTCGGGAAAGCAGGACGTCGGGCAGGCGCCGAAGGAGGATACCGGGCCGTTCAAGCTGACGATGTTCAAGGAAGACAACGGCGTTTCCGCGGAAACGATCGAGCAGATCATCCGCCAAAAGTTTCCGCAAATCGAATTGAAGCTGATCAAGAGCGGCAAAGGCTCGATGATCGAGGACGTCGTCGCCAGCGGCGAAATTCCCGATCTGCTGTCGTTTTCGCTCGGCGGCCTGTGGAAGCTGAAGGATTTGCAGCTGCTGTCCGATTTGACGCCGTTCATCGAAACGACCAAGTTCGATCTGAACCGGTTTGAAAGCGGTATCGTCGACACGGTGAAATCGTATTCGGACGACGGGACGAAGTTTCTCGTCATGCCGTTCGAGCTGAACAACAACGCGCTTTTCTACAATAAAGACATATTCGACAAGGCCGGCGTCGCCTACCCGAAGGACGGCATGACGTGGGACGACGTTTACGATTTGGCGAAACGGCTCGTCCGCACCGACGGGAACGTGCAAATTCACGGCTTCCACTACAACTTCCTCAACCTGATCTACAAAAACCAGCTGGCGCTTCCGTTCGTCGATCCGAAGACGAACAAGGCGGCGGTCGCGAACGAGCGCTGGGCGTACTGGACGAAGGTGATGACGTCGTTTTACACGATTCCCGGCAACCAGCCGCCGGTCGACGAGAAAACCGCCTTCCTGAAAAATCAAAACCTGGCGATGCGCACCGGTCCGAACTACGTCACCGAGCTGGCCGCTTCGGGGATGAACTGGGACGTCGCGGCGCTGCCCCGGTTCGCCGGAGAGCAGCAGTCCGGCTCGCAGATGAACGCGCCGTATTACGCGGTACCGCCGGCCGGCAAAAACAAGGAAGCCGCATACCGGGTGCTGACGTACTTGATGTCGGACGAGGTCATGATCCAGCTGGCCCGCCAAGGCCGCATTCCGGTCATGAAAAACGAAGCGGTTCGCAAAGAATTCGCCAAAGGCATCCCCGGCCTCGAAAACAAAAACATGGCCGCTTTCTTCAAGGATACGATCGCGAAGCCGAGCCCGCAGACGAAATACGACGGCGCCGCCAAGTCGGCGATGAACGCGACGGTCGTCTCGCTGCTCGGCGGAACGAAAGATATCAACACCGCGCTCCGCGAGCTGGAGGAGCAGATCAACAAGCAGATCGAGCAAGAGATGCGCCGGTAACGCCGGCGCCGATGCATCCGTGTAACCGCATACAAAAATTCCGTTGACGGAGGTTATGAGACGATGCGCAATTACGACGACGATCGGGCCATGGAGCCGCATTTCGCCGCGAAGGAGGGAGACTGCGACACGGCGCCGGGCGGACGGCCGGAAGGAATCAGCCGGCGCAAGCTGCTGGCGTCGCTGGGCGTCGCCGGAGCCGCACTCGCGGGCGGCGGGCTGCTCGGCGGCGGTGCCGCGGAAGGGAGCGGCAGCGTGCTCCTGGATACGTACGGCGCGCGCGGCAAGCCGCCGAAAAAAGAGGCGGCCGGGGACGAGGCGGCCAGCGTCGAGCAACTGCGCGCCACGCCCGGCGGCGCGGACGGCCGGCAAATCCGCCTGCTCGGCTACTATGCGGACACCCCGGGATTGGGCGGCGGCACGCTGTACTGGGACGAAGGCAGCACGGAGGCGGACAACGGCGGAACCGTGTTCGCCGTAACCGGCACGCCGACCGGGCGCTGGAAGCGGCCGCACGAAAACCGGCTGCGCCTGTCCTGGTTCGGCTGCCGCGGGCTCGGCACGGAGGACGATTCCGGGCGCGTGCAGGCCGCGGTCGACGCGCTCGCCGCGGGCGGGGTAATCGAGGCGGGCGCCGGCAAGGTGAGAATCGCTAGCACGATCGTCGTCCAGGGCGTCCCGATCGTGTTCGAAGGCGCGGGCAGCACCGACGACGACGGGCTCGCGACGCAAATCGTCGTCGCGACGGGCGCCGCCGACGGCTTTCGGCTGTCCGGCGTCCGCGGCGGCGGCTTCCGCAGCTTGCAGATGCGCGGCGAAGGACTGACCGGAGGCAGCCTGATCGCGACCGAGCGGCGAGGCGAGGCGGGCAACTATATGCTGTCCTTCTACAACGCCAGGTTCAAAAACGGGTACAACGGCCTGACGCTGCGGGCGTGCAACACGGTTCGCTTCCAAAACTGCATCTGGTCCGGCTTCAACGGCGAGCAGGTCATCCTGCTGAACGGCGCGGGCGACTCCTCCCGCGCCGACCCGGTCGAATTCGTCCAGTGCGCCATCGCCGCCGGAACGGCGAACAAGCAGACGGACAATCTTGTGATCGACGGCATGGGCGGCTCGATCAAGTTTATCGCCACGGCGATTTTGTTCGGCCGGCACGGGCTATGGCTGCGCAATACGACCGGACAGGGCGGGCCGAAATTTTTGTACTTCGAAAGCGGCGGCTTCGAGAACGGCCACGGCGTGCCCGTGCTGCTCGAAGCGGGGGCCCAGGTGCAGTTCGCGAGCACGTACATATCGTGCGACGGCGAAGAGGACAACGTGCGGATCGGCGCCGGCTTCGTCGGCATCGCGACGTTTACCGGCTGCGTCATCCGCGGCTGCGGCCGCAACGGGATCGATGTCGCCTCGTCGCGCGTCACCGTGACCGGCTGCCTGATCGGCAACAACGGCCGGACGGCGCACACCGCCTTTTCGCGGACGATCGCGAACGTCGCATCGAACGGAGCGGGAGGCGTCCGCGTCACGACGGCCGCTCCGCACGGCTGGGCGACGGACGACCGCGTCACGATCCAGAACGTCGCCGGAACGACCGAAGCGAACGGCAAATGGAGAATAACGGTCGTCAGTCCGACCGAGTTCGATTTGCAGGGCGTCGCCTTCGCGAACGGCTACGTTTCGGGCGGAACGGCTTGGCGGAACGGGGCCGGCATCCATATTCGCCCGAGCGCTTCCCGCGTCGTGATTGTCGGCAATGCGATCGGCTCGCTGCCGGACGGCGTCTCGCGGCAGGATTACGGCGTCGTGAACGAGGCGGCGGACGTGCTCGTGAGCGACAACGATTTGAAAGGCAATACGGCCGGCCCTTATTTGATCTATGGCACGCAAACGGCGCAAACCCGCTTCACGGGCAACAAAGGGGTCGAACAGATCGACGGCTGGCTGACCGCGCAAATCGCCGGTCCGGTCGCGAACGGGCTGTACGACCTCAAAAACGTATTATATGTGGACGGCCAGCGCATCCGGATCGTGAAGGCGACGCGCAAGCTCGCTTCCGGCACGTGCGACGTGCGGCTGGAGACGGACGGCTCCGGCGCGGGCGGCAGCGCCGTCGGCGTCTCGGCGACGCTCCAGTCGACGACGCTCGCGTCGCCGTATACGGTGGACGGGAGCGGCGGTCCGAAAAGGCTGCAGCTCCGGGTGCTGAACGCCTCGTCGGCCGACAGCCTGGACGTGCAGCTCGCCTACCAAATCGTCGGCTGACGACGAGCCGAAGCGAATGTCCGCATTGTGCAAAACCGTGTCGACGCGATGCAAATACGCGCGTCCGCGTCCCGTCGTATAATGGTCCCAGAAAGCCGGAGGAGGAATGGGAGCATGATTGCGCAGGACGATGTCGAGTTTTACAAAGAAAACGGGTACTTGCTCGTAAAAGGCGTCTATACGGAACAGGAAGTCGAAGCGATGCGCGGCGCGATCGATCGCATTATTCATCGCGCCGTCGAAGCGAACATGGACCGCAACGCCCGGTGGGGCGGCGACCATACGCCGGAGGAGGAGCTGAAGCGGGTCGTGCTGAAAGGCTATCACGACGTGCAGTACCACGACTCCGCCTTCACGCTCGCCGCCCTGCATCCGAACATGCGCGCCGTGCTGTCGCGGCTGATCGGGCCGAACGTGCAGCTGCACCATTCGAAAATGCTCGTGAAGCCGCCGGAGGTCGGGGCCGCCTTTCCGATGCACCAGGATTATCCGTACTTCCCGCACGAAAGCCATTCGATGATGGCGGGAAGCGTTCACCTCGACGATACGGACGAGGAAAACGGCTGTCTGCACGTCATTCCCGGCTCCCACAAGCAGGGGCCGCTCGAGCATGTCGGCCGGCATTACTTGAACCATAAAGAGTACCCGATCCGGATGGGCGTCCCTTGTCCGGCCAAGGCGGGGGACGTGCTGTTTTTCAACTATTTGACGATTCACGGCTCGGAAGTGAACCGCAGCGGCCGGACGAGGCGCAACGTGCTGTTCCAATACCGCGACCCGCTCGACCGGCCGATCGAAGACAAGCACGTCAACTGGGGCCAAGGGCTGATGGTATGCGGCGAAAATCCCGTATTCCGCCTGTATAAGGGCGCCCATTGACGGCTGCGGCCTCCCGAATTGAAACGATCCGGAATCGGAGCCGGAAGAAGGAGCATACGGTGAAACAAGTACAAGCGGACGTGGTCGTCATCGGGGCGACCCCCGGGGGAATCGGGGCGGCGATCGCCGCCGCAAGGCGCGGCCGAAAAACGGCGCTGATCGAGCCATCCCCCTATATCGGGGGATTGATGGCCGGCGGACTCGGCGTGACCGACATTCATTCATTGGACGCCGCCGGGTCCCTTTTCATGGAGTTCGTAGGCAAGGTGCTTCGCCATTACACCGACACCTACGGCCCGGATTCGGAACAAGTCGTGCATTGCCGAAGAGGTCTTCGGTTCGAGCCTTCCGTCGCGCGGAAGCTTTTTCGGGAGCTGACGGACGCCGAGCCTCTTCTCGAGGTCGTTTTGCGGCACGAGCCGGTATCGGTCCGGATGGAGGGGAACGCGCTAACGTCGGTTGCCGTCCGACCGGTCTCGGGGGAAGGCGACGGGCTTGTGTATACGGCCCGCGTTTTTATCGACGCCACGTACGAAGGCGATCTTGCGGCCATGGCCGGCGTTCCTTACTCGCTCGGCCGCGAATCCCGCGACGAATGGAATGAAGAGCATGCGGGCGTCATTTACCAAAATTTCAGAACGAAGCAGTTTTTGCCGGGCAGCACGGGCGAAGCGGATCACCGGATTCAAGCGTACAATTTTCGGCTCTGCCTGACGAAAAACCCGGACAATCGGGTGCCGTTCCGCAAGCCGGCCGGCTACAATCGGGAGGATTACGCCAGCTTGATCGAGGACGTCGCCGAGGGGCGGGTCAAAGGGTTCAGCGAGGTGTGCAACACGATCCTCATTCCGAACGGAAAGACGGACACGAACAATCATCATTACTGTTTATGCTCGACGGATTTGCCGGAAGAGAACCGGGATTACGCCGAAGGCGACCGGGAAACGAGGGAGCGGTTTGTTCGGCGTCTTCGCGAATATACGCAAGGCTTGCTCTGGTTTTTGCAAAACGACGAAGAGCTGCCGGACTGGTTTCGGGAAGATTCGCTTCAATGGGGCTTTGCGGCCGACGAGTTTCAGGAGACCGGCCATTTTCCTCCGCAAATGTACATCCGCGAAGCGAGGCGCATCCACGGCGAATACGTGTTTACGGAGAACGACGCGAGACTGGCGCCGGGCAAAGGGAGAACTCACATCCACCACGACAGCATCGCGACGGGGGATTACGGCATCGACTCCCACGCCACCCGGAAACGGCACGGCGTCAACCGGAACGCGACGCTGGAAGGCCTCATGACCGTAGGCCGGCTGCAGGACATTTATCAAATTCCGTACGGAGTCATCGTCCCGCTGCGGGTCGACCGGCTGCTCGTCCCCGTCGCCGTATCCGCCTCGCATATCGGCTTCGGCACGATTCGCATGGAGCCGAACTGGATGCAGATCGGGTTCGCGGCGGGCGTAGCCGCCGACGTCAGCCTGTCGACCGGCGCGGAAGTTCGCGATGTCGACATCGACGAGCTGCAGGACCGTCTTCTCGAAGACCGCCAAATGATCACATACTTCGCGGACAGCAAGCCGGGAGAAGCATTCAACATGGCCGCGCAATATTTCGGCTCCAAGGGCATGATCGCGGACGGCTATCAGGCCGGGCTCGACAGGAAGCTGACCGTATCCGAAGCGTCCGGCTGGATTACGTCGGCGCGTATGCTGTCCGGAGGCAAAAAGCTGCCGTGCCTGCCCGTATCGGATCGATTCGTGCCGGCCGGGGAAGATATGGCGCCGAGAACGATCAGCGAGGAGCTGCATCCGCGGGATTACTGGGAAGAACGTCCTCTGCTGAGCCGAAAAATGGCCGTCCGTTGGCAAAACGCGGCGGCGAACGCGCTCGGCGTCCCGGCGCCGGCGCTTGTGCGGAGCGGGACCGGCTTGGTGACGCGCGGAGAGTTTTTGTCCGATCTGTACGCGATGCTGAAGGCGGCGCGGCGAAACCGCCGCGGCGGCAGCGTTTGACATTCAAAGCGACGTATGCGGAGGCTTCCTTATGACGGAGAAGTGGATCGACGCGAAAAGGCGGCTGGAATCGCTCGCTTGCGAAATCGCGAGTCCGGACATTGCGTTCGCCGTCCATTATTGGGGCGTGACGCCCCGGCACGGCGACAATCCGGTTCACCGCCATTCGTTTTTCGAAATTTGCTATGTCGTCGAAGGGGAAGGCGTTTACGCGGAAGGAGCGGCTCTGCATCCGCTGCGCGCCGGAACGCTGTTCTGCTCCCGCCCGGGCGTCTTTCACCAGATCCGCAGCGAAACGGGCTTGTATTTGCTGTATGTCGCCTTCGAGGCGATCGAGGCGAAATCGCGGCCGGACATGCTGCGCAAGTACGAAGCTTGGGCGAGACAGGATCGCGTCGTCATCCAGGGCGGGCAGCGGCTGCCGTGCGTGCTGCTCTGGCAGGCGCTGCTTCAGCTGGCGTCGGAAGCGACGATGCGCGAAGCGATGACCAGCGCGGCCCATGCGCTGCTCGTTTCGTTCATGCCGGCGTTTCTGGACGACGAAGGCGACGAGCCGCGGCATCCGCCTTATCCGAACGAGCGGTACGTCAAACGGGCGACGCTGTTCGTCCGCAACAATTTGTCGGAGCCGCTTCCGATCCGCGACGTGGCGAACCAGCTGCACGTATCGGCGCGGCATTTGTCCCGCCTGTTCAAAAGCGTCTACGGCTTGTCCTTTTCCGACTACGTGCGCAGCGAACGGCTGCGGCTCGCGGAACGGCTCCTCGCGGAGACGGGGATGCCGCTCAAGGAAATCGCGCGGGAAACCGGGTTTCAGAGCGTTCATTATTTCACCCGCGCGTTTTGCCGCGACAAAGGAATCCCGCCCGGAAAGTTTCGCGAGGCGAAACGGAAGGAGGACGGAAGCCGCAGCATGTCCGTCTGACGGCGGACCGGCGGCGCCGCATCGGAAACGGCAAAGGCTTCGATCGGAAGTTTTCTTGGGGATCGCTCGGCAACCGGGATCGGTGCCGGTCGATGATGGGTTTGCGCATAAAAGGACCGTCCGGCGTATATCCGGACGGTCCTTTTATGCGCAAGAGGCTCTACAGAGAAGTCTGCTCCTGCCGGGTCGACTATCTTCGAAGATTCCACTCTTTCCCCCTGCCAACCGCACAACCTTTGCCGGCGACGGCGGCGTATACTGTCCGCGAGGAGGTGATACTATGCCCCAATCGTTGACTCCAAGAAAAGCCGTAGTCCGTAAAGCGCAAATCGCTCAGGTTCTTCCCCGTTTATCGATATGGGCGGATGCCAATTTTTCCGGCCGACGGCTCCGTTTCCGCGGCAACCTGGGGGTTCGCAGCCTGGTCGTCTTCAATTTCAACGACCTGCTGTCCAGCTTCGATTTTACCGGGCGGGCCGGAAGCACGCTCGTTTTGTTCGAAAACATCAACTATCAAGGTCAGCGCCGCGTCTTCCGCGGATCGACCGAAGTGTCGTTTTTGAGCGACTTCAACGACCGGACATCTTCGTTCATCATTTCGCGCGGACGTTTGACCAACGCGCAGATCGACCGGATTCAACGCCGCGGTTCGGCACCCGACAATTTTGCCGAGGTGCTGGCGAACGGGACGGTAAGCCGGAAAAAATAACGATCGACGGGCGCCTTCGGGCGCCCTTGTTCGTTTCGCGCGGCCGGGGAACGCCGATATTTGCGAATTTCGTCAAACCTCCGGGCGAAATCGTTCGTAAACAGGGTGAAATCGCATAACAAGTCCATCATTACGAGGAGGAATCGCATGATGAACAAACGCAGCAAGCTGGCGGCGACGATGCTCGCCGGATGGATGGCGCTGGCCGCGGCGATGACCGTCTGGGCGGCCGACGCGCCTGCCGCGGCCAAGGTGAAAACGGACGCCGAGGTGGCGGCCGAGCTCGGAGTGCTGCAAGGGGACGGCAGCGGCGTGACGGCGGGTTATTTGGCCAAGACGACGACGCGCATACAGGCGGCCGTGTTATTTTTACGCTTGAAGGGGCTCGAGCAGACGGCGCTCGCATACAAAGGGGCGGACAATTTCGCCGACGCCGGGCTCGTCGGGGACGGCAACAAAGCGATTTTATCGTATTTGAAAGCGAATCCGGCGCTCGGCTGGACCGGGACGGGGGAGGGCAACTTCGATCCGCTGTCCGGCGTCACCGATCAGCAGTATTACAAAGTGCTGCTGGAAGCGCTCGGCTATAAGCAGGACGCCGATTTTACATACGAGGACGCGCTCGCCTTCGCCAAAAGCAAAGGCTTGAGCCTGGTCGCCCAAACGGGGGCGCTGCGCAACGGCCATATCGCGACGGCGACCGTGGAGGCGTTGAAGGCGAAGCTCAAGGGCGGCGGCAAAACGCTCGCGGAATCGCTCGTCGAAGCGAAAGCGATTCCGGCGGACAAAGCCCCGTTGACCCGATACGCGCGCATCGGCGTGGCGGGCGATGCCGCGCTTGGCGCTTATCTCGTCGACGAAAACGGCAGGACGCTGTATACCTTTACGAAGGACGGCAAAGACGCGAGCGCCTGCAAAGACCAGTGCGTCGTCAATTGGCCGGTCTATTACGCGGAGAACATGCAAATTCCCGCCGAACTGAACGCGGCGGACTTTAAAACGATCGTGCGCGAGGACGGGAAGAAGCAGACGACCTACAAAGGAATGCCGCTGTATTACTTCGCCAAGGACGCGAAGGCGGGGGATACGCTCGGCCAAGGCGTGAACAATGTCTGGTACGTCGCCGGCTTTCAGGCGGTAACCGTCGCTTCGAAGGACGGCCTCGGCTCCTATTTGGCCGACTCGACCGGGAGGACGCTGTATATGTTCACGAAGGACGAAGGCGGCAAAAGCGCGTGCTACGGCATGTGCGAAACGAACTGGCCCGTCTTTTATTCCGGGCATGCCGCGGCGGCCGGCGGCGGGCTGAAAGCCGGCGACTTCGCCACGATCGTGCGCGACGACGGCACGAAGCAGACGACGTACAAAGGGATGCCGCTGTACTACTTCGTCAAGGACGCGAAGGCGGGAGATACGCTCGGCCAAGGCGTAAATAGCGTCTGGTACGTCGTGAGTCCTTCCGTGTCCGAGGAGGGGGGCGGGTCGGCCGAAGGCGGCCCGCAAATGCAGGAGCAGCCGCAGCCGCCGCAGCAGACGGCGGCGAAAGCTTATGCGATGGACATCGTTCGGTTCGAATTTTCGCAGCCGGAAATTACGATCGAAGCGGGCTCGAGCCTTACGTTCACGAATAAGGATCAAGCCGAGCATAACGTCGTGTCCGACCTGATCGTCGACGGCAAGCCGCTGTTCGAATCGCCGATGCTCGGCAACGGAGATTCGTTCACGCTTACGCTCGACCGGCCGGGCGAATATACGTACTACTGCGAGCCGCATAAAGAGCATATGAAAGCCAAAATCATCGTCAAATAAGGCGCGCATTGCGTTTCGACGTCCGGCTTTTCCCGGGAACGGTTTCCGGAAAAGCCGGACGCTGCCGTTTTAGGGGACTCCGCCGTCACTTGCCGCAGGCGCGTCGAAGCAGAAGCTCCCGCTATGGGGCCGTTAGGCGTATATCGCATCTTGCAAATCCGGCCGGAATGTAAGAAGATCACTGTATGAACCGGACAAGCGCTTGGAGTCGATCGACGCGGGGAGTGTCGCTATAGTGGGGCAATACACGGATGAACAATTGATGCGCATGGTCATGGAAAAACGCGGCAAAGCGCTCGAGGAGCTGTACGACCGGTACGCGAAGCTCGTCTATTCGTTCGCGATGAAGACGCACGGCGACGCCGGATTTGCCAAAGACGTCGTCCAGCTCGTATTCACGCGGCTGTGGACGACCGAGGTCGGGTACGATCCCCGCAGGGGGCTGTTCGTCAATTGGCTGCTGACGATCACGCGCAATATCGCGATCGACCAGCTGCGCAAGCTGAAAAAGCACGAGGCCGTCATGCCGCTCGAGCCTGCCGACTGGGAGCTCATCCCGGACGATCCGGACCGGCATCCGGAGCGGGTCGCGTCGCGCAAATGGCTGAAGGAGCGCATCGAGGAAGCGTACCGGCATTTGTCGGACAGCCAGGTGAGCCTCCTTCAATCGTTTTATTGGGAAGGGTACACGCTGAGCGAAATCGCGGACCGCAACGGCGAGCCGCTCGGCACGGTCAAAAGCAGGCTGCATCAAACGTTGAAAATATTGCGGAGGCATTTGGCGCCGGCCGGGGAGGAGGGGATCGAATGAATACGGCGAACGATCATGGCGAGCGGCTGCTGTCGTTTTTTATCGGCGAGCTGACGGGCGAGGAGAAGCGGGCTTTCGAAGCGCATCTGGCGGAATGTCCGGAATGCCGGGAAGAGCTGAAGCGGCTTCGGCAAGTATGGGATACGATCCCGTATTCGATGACGGAAATCGATCCCCCGGAGCAGCTGAAGTCCGAGGTGCTCGGAACGATACTGCGGGAGCATCCGGCGGCGGACGCGCTTTCGGCGATGGAGGAAGAGAACGCGTCCGCGCCCGCGCAAGCGAAGGCGCCTGCTCCCGCTCCCGCCGCGGAACGGAGCGGGAAGCGGAAGCCGTGGCGATACGCCGCAGCGGCCGTCGCGGCGGTCGCGATCGGCTTGGCGGGCTGGAACGGGCTGTCGGACAGGCTGCATCGGGAGCCCGGACATGCGGAGCTGCACGTTCCGTCCGAAATGGTCGAGCGGTACAGCTTGAAGTCGTTCGATCCCGCGGTACCGGGCGCCACCGGGCAAGCCTGGCTGATGAAAAAAGGGGACAGCATGCAGCTCGTGCTGCAAACGAGCGGACTGCCGAGCCTGACCGGAAACGAAGCGTATCAAGTATGGCTCGTCAAAAACGGCGAGCGTCACAACTGCGGCACGTTCCGGGTCGACGACAAGGGCAACGGCATCATGACGTACCCGATCGACGACGACGACCGGACGTTCGATACGATCGGGATAACGCTCGAGCCCGATTCGAAAGGCACGCTGCCGCGGGGGAAAAAAGTGCTCGGCACTTAACCGGCGGGCTCCCGTTTACCCTTCGCGAGCAAGCAACGGGGAAGGAGCGATGGCATGAACGATAATGTCGGATTTTTGGTTGCTTTATTGCTGGGCGCCGGGTTTTGGTTTATAAGGAAGGCAAAGCGGCGTACAAACGGCCGGACGGCGCGAACGACAGGGTATGCGCTGCTGGCGATGAGTATTTTTCTCGTTCTGTTCGTCGTCATCGGGTATCTCTCCGACGCATCGCACGGATACGGCCACTAGACGAATCCGGCTAAAATATCTTTACGGCGGTATCGGCGGATCCCGCAGCGTTGCCGCCGGCCGCGAGTCCGCATTAGGCAACCGGCTCCCGCACGGATCCGTTCGATCCGCGGCGGGAGCCGGATCGCTCCGGTTATTTTTTGGCGGCTATCGCTTCCTCGACTTTTTTGTTCGCCGCTTCCTCCGCTTCGCGGAGGGCGGTGTTCGTATCTTTTTTCCCCGTGACGACATCGGTGTAGGCCGTGTACAAGTAGCTCGGCACCAGACTCATGTACGAATTGAACGGATACGGGGACGCGGCCGATTCGAGCGGCACCGCGGCCTTCAAGTTTTTGCCGGCAAGCTGCGGAATGCTTTTTCCGAGCACGCCCGCAAGGTTGTCGATTTTAATCGGCGGGACGTACCCCTGCATCGCAAATTCTTTCTGGAACTCCTCGGACCCGATATACGCCGCGGCCAGGAACGCCTGGTCGCGGTTTTTGCTCGTGCTTGCGATCGCATAGAACGGAAGCTGCAGCCCCGCACCCGCTTTGGGGGCTTCCTTGAACCGCGGCAGCTCGACGAGATCCCAGTTGATCGGCGTCGTCTTCGCGAATTCCCAGGTGCCGGCGCTTTGGGCGGCGACCATGGCGATTTTGCCGTCTTTCCAGAACGGGTCGGAGTAGTTCGCGACGAATTCGTTTCCGGGAATCGTATGGAATCGCGCGAAATTGTCGATCAGCTTTTTCCAGTTTTCGTTGTTCAGCGTCGCCTTGTTCGTCTTCGTATCGATAAACCCTTGGGACAGCTGGTTGACCGGAAAAATATGCCCGTAGCCCTCCTGGAAGCCCATATACTGGACGCCGCCTTCCTGGCGCGTCAGCTTGCGTGCCAGCTCGTACACTTCGTCCCACGTCATGCCGTCCTTCGGATAGCCGACCCCGAATTTGTCGAACAGGTCTTTGTTGTAAAACAGCGCGACGGACACGGTGGCGTTCGGTATGCCGTATATTTCTTTGTTGCTGCCGAACTGCTCCATCTGCTCCCGAACGGCGGGGTACAGCTTGTTCATGTCGTAGCCATACAATTTGACCAGATCGGCGACGTTGTTTTCCAGCTTGTTGTCGGCCATGAGCGAGTAGAAGGAAGCGCCGCTCACTTTGACGAGATCGATCGGGACGCCTTGCGCGATCAGCTCGGGCAGCGTGCCGCCGCCGTTGTTTTTGTTCGCGGAATACAGCTTGAACGACATGTTCGGATATTTTTTCTGGACTTTGCTGCCGTACAGCTCCATAAACTGCTCCTGCGTATACGTCGCCGAATTTTCGAAAACATGGATGACGACCGGCTTCGAGGTCGCTTCGGCGATTTTGGCGGCGACGTCGTCTTTTTTGGCGGCGCTCCCGTCGCCCGCGTTATCCGCCGGTTTCGCTCCCGTACCGTTTCCGCCGCCGCTGCAAGCGGCCGTGACGACGGCGAGCGTTACAATGAACGCGGCGGCTCCCCATTTTTTCACCATATCCGTTTCCCCTTTCGAATGATGATGGCAGCGCTTCCATAAATGTCGTTCAGTCGAGTGAACTCTTCCGACGATGCCCGGGTCCGTAGGCGCCGATCGATCGCCGGACCTTTCCCCCATTGCATTGCAAACAGTTGGCGACGACACGCCCATCACGGAATCGATGCGGCAGCCGCGTGGAAAGGGCGATCCTCCTTTAAACGGTTCAGTATGATGAACCGCTTTCATTATAGTAAATTAAGCATAGTACAATCGAATTTTCGTGTCAATACGTCTCTTCTTGTTTAACTTCGGAGCGGGAAGCGATATGGCGGAAGCTGATCGAGCTGGAGCCGAACGCGGAAACGTACTACGACGAGCTGTTCCGGCTGCTGGCGGATGCGGGCAGCGCCGACGCCGTCCGCAAGCTGTACGAGGAGCTGCGGGATCGGCTTCGCAAAGATTGGGGCGTCGCGCCGTCCGAACGGATCGCGCGCTTTGTCGAGCGATTCGGGCCGTAGAGCCGTAGAGCCGTATGCGTGCGGCGGCGTTCCGATTGCGAGGCTTTGCTGCTTAACCCGTTTTTGTTTGGAGTAGCAACGACACGCTCGTGCCTTCCGTTGCTTAGTATGCCGTCCCGCCGTATCTGAGGGGATGGAGCAAAATTAACGGGAAAACCTCCCGTACATTTTATCGTTTTCCCCGCTGCCGGCCGTATTTGCAGGAAAACCTCCCGATAAATTCGCCCAAATCGTGCGTGTGGTCGTCGAGTCGCAGATTTAGCGGGAGCTTTTCCAGTTAAAGTGAAGCGTCATCTACTCGGTGACGAATTAACGGGAGCTTTTCCGGTTATATGGCGAGAGGATTTCGGCGAGCAAGTTTGGCAGGTTAGGGCAGGATACAGCCGAGTGCAGCAGAATAGAGCAAGCGGGGACGGTAAAGCAGAGACGTTCGGGTCAGAGTCACTGAGTAGAGCAGGTCGGAGCAGGTTAGAGTAGAGTAGAGTAGAGTAGTGTAGAGTAGAGTAGAGTAGAGTAGAGTAGGCCGGAGCAGGTTAGATCAGAACTGAATACAGCCGGGCTAGGCCGGAGAGGTCGGAGCAGGCCGGAGCTGATTAGAACGATGCAGAACCGGTCAGAGTGGGGGGGGGGGGGAACAGAGCGGAGTCGAGCAGAGTTGGCCGGCTTTATTCAGACCAGAGCTAATCAGGTCCGAGCCGAGTACAGCCGAGCAGGGCAAAACCGGTCAAAACCGGGCAAACCCGCCAGATGCCCAACCAAATCCCGGGGCTCGCTCCGCACGCGAGCGCCTCGGCCAAGTCCGCGCCCGCCATTGACAATCCCGCATAAACGCATGCATAATGACAAGAATACACAGCTTAACCGGCCTTCTACTTATTACCGGCAAGCTGAATCACCAGCTCATGCAATGGAAAGGGTCATCATGAAACGTACGACACAGCTTGAAACCTTTCTGGGCGGCTTGCAGTGGCTTTTTTTTATGTTTGCCAACACCGTCGTCGTTCCTTTGTCGATCGGCGCCGCGTACGATTTGTCCGGCGCGGAAATCGCCGCCGCCCTGCAAAGGTCGTTTTTGATTACCGGCGCCGCCTGCTTGCTTCAAGTCGCGATCGGTCACCGCTACCCGCTGCTGGAGGGGCACTCCGGGATGTGGTGGGGGATGCTGCTCGGCATGGCCGCGTCGGCGCCGTCGCTCGGCTTGTCGCTCGCCGGATTGGGGGGAGCGCTTTCCCTCGGCATTATCGCCGCCGGCCTGCTGACGTTCGTCATCGGAGCTACCGGCTTCAGCGGAGTGCTGTCGCGGCTGTTCGGCCCCGTCGTCACCTGCGTCTACTTGTTTTTGCTCGCGCTCCAGCTGACGCTCATTTTTTTCAAAGGCATGATCGGTTACGTGCCCGGACACCCGGTTCGAGCCGACGTACTCGTCTTGTCCGTACTGGTCGCCGTTCTCGTCATCGTCGTGCAGACGAAGGGCAAAGGCGCGGTGCGCAATTACGCGGTTTTGATCGGAATCGCCGCCGGGTGGATCGCCTATGCGGCATGGATCGCCGAACCGGCAGCCGAAAGCGCGGGGGGAGGCGGCGCTTCGCTGTTTCGGCTGTTCCCGTGGGGGGCGCCCAATCTGGAATGGGGCGTGTTCTTGACCGCGATGGTGACGGGCCTGCTTAACGCGTCCAACAATTTGGCCGCTATCCGCGGCGCCGACGAGCTGTACGGCCGCCGTTCGGACGGCGCCGCCTACCGCCGGTCGTTTATGCTGACGGGCGGCTTCACGTCGCTGGCCGGCCTGTTCGGCCTCGTGCCGTACGCGCCGTTCACTTCGACGCTCGGGTTTTTGCAGACGACCGGCCTGCTGAAGCGGGCGCCGTTTCTGCTCGGCGCGGCGATATTTCTCGTCATCGGCCTCGTGCCGCCGCTCGGGGCCCACCTGTCGGCGATGCCGATGAGCGTCGCCCAGGCGGTATTGTTCGTCGCGTATTGGCCGCTGTTCGGGTCGGCGCTTCGGGCCGCGTCGGCCATTCCGTTTACGAGCGGCATCGTGTACCGGCTGGGAGGACCGGTCATCGTGGGCGTATCGCTCATGAACATCCCGGCGGAGGCGTTTCTCGGCTTGCCGCCGCTCGTTCGGCCGCTGCTCGGCAACGGGCTGCTGATGGGGGTCCTTATAGCGGTCATAACGGAAAATATATTCGCGTCCAGCCGAACGTCCGTCCCGGAGAGCGGCGGTTAATCCGCTTGCTCCCGCGCTTTCGCTCTCGGCTCGGGGGTCGCCCGTTTCCGCCGCTGCGGCATATCCGGCAGCTCGTTGACGGAGACGATGCCGGCCGTCTTTTTGCGCGGCTTCGTCCACAGCTTTTCGCTGCCCGGCAGGTCGTCGAACCAGGAGGCGTCCTTCGGGCAGTCCAGCACCATGAACTTGCCGTACTCGTCGTCGCGCGACTGATGATATTTCAAATACGCCTTGCCGTCCTCGATCGCGAGAATTTCGATTTTGCCGGACGTGTGGCTCATCGACAGCCGGATGCGCTTGCCGAGTCCCGACGTCCGCGCCTTCGCCTCCTCGACGATCCGGTACGCTTCCTCCAGCGTCAGAACGAAATCGCGGTTGCCGGCGACGGGACGATTGATGAAAAAGTAGTAGGGCGTAACGCCGGCCCACGACAGCCGGTCGAGCAGCTCGCCGAGCACGGCCGGATCGTCGTTGATCCCTTTCAGCACGGGCGTCTGGTTGACGACGATCGCGCCGGCGTCGTGGAGCGCCTCGAAGCCGCGGCGCGCCTCGGGCGTAATTTCGCGGGGATGGTTAATGTGCGCCATGACGTAAATGCGCCGCTCGGCGTCGGAAAATTCGCGAATCGTCTCCAGCAGCTCCCCGTCCTCGTAAATGCGCATCGGGTTGAACACCGGCAGCTTCGAGCCGAGCCGAATGATTTTCACATGCTCCATCTCCCGCAGCCTTTGCAAAATCGACCGCAGCTTCGGCGTGGCCAAAATCAGACTGTCGCCGCCGGTCAGCAGCACGTTGTTGATTTCGGGATGCTTCGCGATATAGGCGAGACCCGGCTCGACGTCGGACATCGCTTCCTTCACGTCGTTGCGGAACAGCCGTTTGCGGAAGCAGTACCGGCAGTACGCGCCGCACACTTCGGAGACGATCAGCAGGGCGGTCGTCCGGTATTTGTGCTGGCAGCCCGGAACGACGTAGTTCGTATCCTCGTCCGAAGCGTCCCACCGGCCGTATTCCGCAAGCTCGCCCTCGTTCGGAATGACGAGCTTGCGGATCGGATCGGCCGGATCGTCCCAGTCGATCAAGTTCAAGTAATAGTCGTTTACGCGAAAAACGAACTTTTCCGTAATCGCCTTGAGCTTCTCCCGTTCCTGCTCCGGTATCCGCGTCAATTTCCCGATGTCCGTCATGTACTTAGGCTGCGCCATTGCTCATACCTCCCGATTTTCGTATCGATTTGATCTATATGATCCCCGATCGCGGCGCCTCTCGAGCGGCGTCGTTTGGAACGGGGGAAAGCGCGTCCATCCTCCCGGCGTTGGTTTAAATATTATTTTACAAATCATACATTTAAAGGATATTCGGACAAAACGAAAAGACCCGGCCCGGAGGAAGGAAAGGCAAAGCCTCCGGATACAGGGTCTTTAATCCGAAAAAAACGCAAAAAGACCCTGTTTGCGGGTCAAAAATGGCGAATGATTGACGTTTTGACCCATCTGCTGCTGACGAGGTTAGCTGACGGACTCGGGAAGATGGTTCCCTACGAGGATGCGCGGCATCGCTCGACTCGCCCCAAAAACTTGGTTCCCCCGCTTTCCGATCCAAAGAATCGGAAATTAAGCGTAATGAAATTGTAATGAATGCCGGCCGGAATGTCAAGCAAATGTTTCCATCGTGTTGTTCGTCTGTGATAATGTCATACCATAACTGTTCTGAGATAATGTCACTATGGGACAGGAGACAATTACACTGACAGAAGACGAATGGAACAAGGTGAGAATCGTTGAAAAAATATTGGAG
>NZ_JARBDC010000086.1:0-27435 GCF_036577625.1 Paenibacillus sp. GYB003
GCGGCGACGGGGGCCGGCGCCTGCCCGGCCGGCGTCGTCTCCGGCTGGGGCGGCGCCTCCTGCCGCGGCGCTTCGGCAGTTTCCGCCGCCGGGGAAGCGTCGTCCTCCGCCGACGCCGGCTCGTCCGCCGTCAAGACGCTTCGCCGGCCGAACGTCGACGCCTGCATTTCTTTCAAATAAGCCGGATGGACGCAGTGCGTCCGGCCGTCCTCGAATGCGATTACGGCCGTTATTTTATCGACGAAGCCGACGATTTCGCACGGCGCGTTCGTTCCGCCGCCTTTGTAGGCGAACGTCTTCGCCTTGGCCGCCTTTTCGGACAGCAACCCCCATTCTTTGCATTGCGCGATCAGCTCGTCCTCGTTTTCGAACCGGGTATAAGCCTGTGGCTCGATCAGGAATGCGACGTTCATCCATGCACCGCCTTCGGGTTTGGTTTTGAACCCATTGTAGCATGTTTTCGCCGCGAATGCTTCGGTCCGGATTATGCATCGCGCACAAATGCAGGCCGCAAAGTCGCGACGCGGTCGCAGTTTTTTTCCTGAAAAGGCAGGAGTGCGCGTACAGGGGGGCGAATAAGTAGCGGAACTTTCCATTATGTGGGACAGGGAGGAAACGCGATGAACGCATTGACCGAGAAGGAGCAGGCGGAAGGGTACCGGCTGCTGTTCGACGGCGAGACGCTGAACGGCTGGGAGGCGACGCGGAAACCGGAAGTATGGCTGGCGGAAAACGGACATCTCGTGTGCAAAGGAGGCAGCGGCGGCTACCTGCATACGAAGGAGCAGTTCGAACATTTCGAGCTCCACGTCGAATACAAAACGGCGCCCGGCGTAAACAGCGGCATCTTTTTCCGCTGGACCGACCTGGACGATCCGGTGAACACCGGGCTCGAGATGCAAATTTTGGATACGTACGACCAGGATGCGATGACGAGCCACAGCTCGGGTGCGCTGTACGATCTGGTCGCTCCGTCGTCGAACGCGGTGCGTCCCGCAGGCGAATGGAACCGAATCCGGATCGCGTGCGAAGGCAGCCGGATTGAGCTCGAGCTGAACGGCACGGTCGTCGTCGAAGCCGATATCGACGAGTGGACGGTCGCGGGGCAAAACCCGGACGGGACGCCGAACAAGTTCAAGTACGCATGGCGCGATCGGCCGCGCAAAGGCTATATCGGCTTGCAGGATCACGGCGGCTACATCGAATTTCGCAATGTGAAACTGCGCGAGTTGAAATAGGGGCCCGTCCGCGGCCCGCACGGAACCGCTCTTTACGGAGCGGTTTTTTTGTTGTGCGAAGTAGCGATTGACGGAATGAAAAATATAGAGTAAATTATATATTATATATATTATTTAAAATGGAGGTGCCACAGAGGGCGGTAACGTTCCGGCGGCTTGGGAGAACCGGACCATGTGCCGTATGGGGCGGCGGGTTTTGGAAGCGTTTTATCGAAGAAGCAGTACGGATTAAGCGGGGAGGTAGTAACGTTGATCGATTCGAACGATTTGTTGGACGATGAACAGATGGCCCGTTTTATCGCTTACGGGTACGTGCAGCTGCAGACCGACTTTTCGGAGCAATTTCATCAAACCGTCGTGCGCAAAATGAAACAGGTGTACGAGACGGAAGGCAATCCGGGCAACAATTTGGTGCCGCGCATTCCGGAAGTCGGGCAAATCTTCGAGCATCCGGTCGTCAAAGGCGCGCTCGCGAGCGTCCTCGGGCCGGATTACGTCATGCACGCCCACCGTCACGGCCATTATAACAAGCCGGGCACGAGCGACGGAGGATGGCACAAGGACAATTATTGGGGAAACGAGAAGACGCGCAATCACGTCCCTTGGTCGGCGATGATTTTCTACTACCCGCAGGACGTGACGGCCGATATGGGACCGACCGACATTATGCCGGGCTCGCAAAACCGGTACAACGTCGACCCGCGGACGGAGCCGACCGTTCCGGTCGTCGGCAAGGCGGGAACGTTCGCCTTGATCTCTTACGATATATGGCATCGGGCTACGGCGAATACGTCGCCGAACGACCGGTACATGCTGAAATTTTTGTTTTTCCGCACGGAGGCGCCGAAGCAGCCGGAATGGAACAACCGCCGGACGAAATGGCAGCCTCCCGAGCTGAAGCTTCCGGTGAAAGACAATACGCCGCTGTGGGAGTATGTCTGGAACTGGATGTCGGGAACGGCGGGAACGCCCGCCGCCCGGACGGAAGGGGCGGCGGGCGACGCCGTTGCGGAGCTCGGGCGGACGTTGATCGGCGACGACGAGAACGAGGCGCTTCGCGCCGCCTATTCGCTCGCCGCGATCGGCCGCGAGGCGATCCCTGCGCTCGTTAAAGGCTTGCGCCATTCGGCGCCGGGCGTCGTCGAGCCGAAAACGTTCTCCGTCCCGCGCCTGTCGGCGCACGGACTGGCCGCCACGGGGCCGCAGGCGATTCCGGCGCTCATGGAGGCGCTGGACGACGAGTACGAGGACAGAGACGTGCTCGGTCTGATCGCCTATGCGCTCGGCGAGATGAAGGAGCAAGCGTTTCGGGCGGTGCCGCGGCTGATCGGACTGCTGCAGGAGCCGTCCCCGTTCATACGTCAGCACGTCGTCGAAGCTTTGGGCATGATCAAGCAGCCGGCGCTGCGCATCGTTCCGGCGCTTTGCGACGCGTTGTCGGATCCGGACCCGTACGTCCGGTTTACGGCCGGGCTGGCGCTTGCCCGTATCGGGCCGGCGGCGCGTGACGCCGTCCCCGCGCTCCTTCGGGCGCTGTACGAGGACGTCTCCGCTTCGGAAACGTTTATGCCAGCGTCGCCGAAAGCGGACCGCGGCGCGAGATACGTGGCGGCGATCGCGGCGACCGCGCTGCAGCGAATCGGCACGAAGGATGCGCTCGACGCGCTGCTCCTGTATTTGCAATCGGCGCGCTGGTGTCCGGTGACGACGAAAGCTTCCACGTATTGACGATCGTTCGGCGGGCGAAGCGGCTCATTCGGGGCGACCGACGCCCGGGCCGCTTCGCGGTCGCCCATTCCTCCTCCGCAGCGCCAAGGCAATGCCGGTTACCTCCCAAGGCCGTACTTCCATTCATTTTATAAACGGGGTGTGTCGAAATGAAAAGAAGAGATCAGCTGGCCGCGCTTGCGGCACTGCTTCCCGCCATCTTTGTAAGCGCTTGCGGAGGGGCGTCTTCTCCCTCCCCCAAGGACGACGGGAAGCCCGCCGTCGCGCCTGTCGCCAATCAGCCGGTCACGGTCAAGATCGCCGTTCATGCCGGCATCGTCAACGACAACGATTTGAAACGGTTCATCATCGATCCCGTCAAGCAAAAATATCCGCACATTACGATCGAGCGGATCAATGTCGCCGACAAAGGCTCGAGCCTGAACGAGCTCGTCGCCGCGAACACGATCCCGGATATGGTGATCAACTACCCGTACAATTTGACCGATTTGACGAAGCTGGGCATCGACTATAACATGGACGAACTGATCAAGAAGCACGGCATCGACTTGAACCGGATCAGCCCGGAATATTTGGAGTCGATCAAGACGGTGACCGGGTTCAATTATTACACCGGATTGCCGATGATGAACAACACGTTCGCGCTGTTTTACAATAAAGATTTGTTCGACAAGTTCGGCGTGCCGTATCCGAAGGACGGCATGACGTGGGAAGACGCCCGCGAACTGGCGGTCAAGCTGACCCGCAACGAAGGCGGCGTGCAGTATTACGGACTGTTCCCCGACAACGTGTACCGCGGGGCGTACCAGGCTTCGCTGCCGTTCGTCGACTTGAAAAACAATAAAGCCGTCTTCCAGACGGAGGAATGGAAAAATTTGTTCCAGCTCTGGTACAGCCTGTACAAAATGCCGGGCGCCGAAATCATGCCGAAAGAGATGAATACGGTGAACGGCTTCAAGACGGGGCAAATCGCGATGTTTTCCGGCTATTCCGGGCAAATTCCCGACCTGCTGACGATGAAGGACATGAAGTGGGATATCGTCACGTATCCGACGAACAAAACGGCGCCCGGCGTCGGCCAGCGCGTCGATTCGCCGATGATGTCCGTTACGAACGCGAGCAAGGCGAAGGACGCGGCGATGCAGGTCATTTCGGTGCTGCTTTCCGACGAAGTGCAGACGGAAATGACGAAAAATTTGCAATCGTCGGTGCTCAAAGACCCGAAAATCAACGCGCAATTCGGCAAAGCGACGCCGGAGCTCGCCTCGAAAAACGTGGCGGCGTTCACGAAGCTGAAGGTCGCGGTGCTGAAGCCGTTCGGGTTCGTACCGGTCGGCAGCGCCGCGGGCATACCGATCAACGCGTTTACGGAGATGCTGTACTCGAACAAAGACGTGAACACCGTGCTGCGCGAAGCGGACGAGAAGATGACGAAGGTGATCGAGGAAGAGCTGCAAAAGCTGAAAAAGTAACCGCCGCCGCGGCCGGGGCCGCCGACTATGTCGGCGGTCTTTTTTTTGTCGACGGGCTAACGAAAGATAGGCGCTTATGGGCGGAAAATCGATCGTTTCTCCGGGCCGACGTCGGATCGGTGCGACCGGCTGTTCGCCGCATCGAGGCTATCGGGGATGGAAAGAACCCAAGTATGTTGCCGCAGCATGGTTGCAAGCCGCCGTCCATCTTCTTAACGTCGGAAAGATTAAGTTAAGATTTTCTTCATAGTTCGTTTCAAAAAGTTTAAACGTTGTCCTGTATCTTAGTAGATGTGCCGCGCGACCGGATTGCGGCGCACCAACGAATACGGAGGTAGGACGATGATCGAGGTACAAGGGGTAAGCCATCAGTTTGCGATCGGAAAAAAAGGGAAGGAGCGCATCGTTCCCGTTCTTCATCATATCGATATGCGGGTCGAGCAGGGGGAAATCGTCGCCATCGTCGGCCGGAGCGGCTCCGGCAAATCGACGCTGCTCAATCTCATTTCCGGCTACATCCGGCCGACGCTCGGCGACATCCGCGTCATGGGCCAAACGGTCACGAAGCTTAGCGAAGGGCAGTGGGCGGATTTCCGGCTGGCGCATTTCGGCTTCATGTTCCAAAGCTTTCAGCTCATTCCGAGCATGACCGCGTTCGAAAACGTCGAGCTGCCGCTCGTCCTGCAAGGGATGCGGATCGACCGGCGCAAGCGGCGGGCTAGCGACATGCTGGAGCGGGTCGGCTTGGCCGAATACGCCGGCCATTACCCGGGCGAGCTGTCCGGCGGCCAGCAGCAGCGCGTTTCCGTCGCCCGCGCGCTCGTGCTGAACCCGCCGATCGTGCTGGCCGACGAGCCTACGGGCAGCCTGGACAGCGACAACGAACGTCAGCTGCTGCGGCTGATCGGCGAGCTGAACCGCGAGCAGGGGACGACATTTTTGATCATTACGCACGACGAACAGGTCGCCGCGGTCGGGCACCGCACCGTGACGCTGCAGGACGGACGCATTCGTCCGCAAACGAACGGAAACGAATTCGACGACTTGGCGACGGCGCACGTTCGCTTTTGAGAAGAGGGAGAGGGAGATCGGGTTGAAAGTAGCGGATCAAGTCCGGTTCGTCCGGCAAAACATGAAAAAAAACAAGACGCGGCTGTTCATGACCGTGCTCGCCACGGCGATGGGCTGCGCGTTTCTGATCGTGCTGGCGTCGGTCGGCTTCGGCCTGCAGAAAAGCATCGTGGACAAAATGATCGGCGATCGGGCCGTGACGGCTATCGACGTATGGGGGAAAGAAACGGGCGGAAAAACGGTGAACGAGATGACGGACGAAGATATCCGTTATTTGCGCGGCATCGAGCATGTCAAAGCCGTGACGTACCGCAATCATGTCGGGCAGCTGCTGGCGCGAAAGGTTGACGGGGAAGCCGTGCCGCCGGGCGGAACGATCGCGGTCGACTTCGAGGCGGAGACGAAAGCCGACTTCGGCCTCAGCGCGGGCCGTCTGCCGCAAGCGGCAGACGAAATCGTCGTCGGCTACAATATACGGGAAAACCCGGAACAGGCCGAGTCCGGAAACGAAGCGGCGTCAACCGATCGGTCAAAGCCGAAGCAAAGCTCCGCGAAAGACTGGATCGGCAAAAAAATGGAGCTGACCGTCACCCATTACGCGAACGGCGTCGAGCAACGAACGCCGATCTCGGCTACGATCGTCGGCGTCACGAAAGAGCCGACGCGAGAATGGAACAAAGACAACAGCGTCTATATCGGCGAGCCGCTGCTGCAGCGGATCGAGGCGATTACCGGCACGCAGCTCGGGGTTGTCGTCAAGCCGGACCCGTCCGGGGAAGCGGCGAACGTACCGAAGCCGAAATCCCCGAACGATCCGAGAACGTACCGTCAAGTGCAGGCTTTTGCGGACAACGCGCAGTACGTGAAAGGGATCGGCGAACAAATACGCTCGAACGGGTATTTGAACCATTCGATCGCAAACGAGCTGAAGCAAGTCAACATGGTGTTTCTCATTATGAAAATCGGCCTCGTCTTCGTCGGGACGATCGCCGTATTGATCGCTTCGATCGGCATTTTCAACACGATGACGATGGCGGTCACCGAGCGCGCGCAGGATATCGGCATCATGAAAGCGATCGGCGCGCATCCGTCGGCGATTCGCCGCATTTTCCTGCTCGAAAGCGGGATGATCGGCCTGATCGGTGCCGCCATCGGCATTCTCGTCTCCTATGCGCTATCGTTTGCGGTGAACAAGACGCTGCCGCTGCTCATTCACTCGTTTCTCGAGGAGCAGGTGCCGGCCGACTTCCGCTTCTCGCTCATTCCGCCGCTGCTGACCGCGCTCGCCGCCGTCATCTCGCTCGCCGTCGCCGTCATGTCGGGAGCGCGTCCGGCGAAACGGGCGACGAAGGTCGACGTGCTGCGGGCGCTGCGCCGCGACGTATAAACGGCTTATAACCGATTTTTCCTTTGCTCGGTTCCGGCTGCGCGCGTAATCTATATAGGTATAGATATAGAAAAACTGCACGAATTCGGAGGGATTGCGGGTGACAACCGTATTGAAGGAAAGCGCGCGGCGCGTGCAAGCGTTGTTGAACGAAGCGGGCTATGCCATTACGGTCGTGGAGCTGCCGGACAGCGCGCGAACCGCCAAGGAAGCCGCGGATGCGATCGGCTGCGAGGCGGCGCAAATCGCCAAATCGATCATTTTCCGTCTCGCCGCTTCGGACAAGCCGGCGCTGGTCGTGGCCAGCGGAACGAACCGCATTGACGAGCGTAAAATCGCCGAGCTGCTGGGAGACAAGCCGGAGAAAGCCGACGCCGCGTTCGTGCGCGAGCGGACCGGCTACGTTATAGGAGGCGTGGCGCCGATCGGGCATTCGGAGCCGGTCGTCACGCTGATCGACGAAGACTTGCTCCGGTACGAAACGCTGTGGGCGGCCGCCGGCCACCCGAAAGCCGTCTTCGCTTTGACGCCGCGTCAGCTGATCGAAATGACCGGCGGCCAAGTCGTCGCCGTCAAATAACGGATCACAGCACTTCACCCCGGGATCGCGGTCCCGGGGTTTATTTGCGCGCCAACCTCCGCCGCAATCCGATCGTAAGAAATGTCAAAAAGTCCAAAGCAATTGCAATGGGAGTCCCCGCAGCCCCGTGCTAAGATGAAGAGGAACGAAGAAGCGCGATATCAAGCGATTGTAAGCGCTTTTTTCGCAGCCGCTGTCGCCCTTGGAATGACGCCGCGGCGGGCGACAGGACGGCGTCCAACTACAATCGGGGGGATCCAGAATGAGTTTGGCCCATAAAAAACGAATATCCGGTTTCGCCGCAGCGGCTATGCTGGCCTCGTTTGCCGCCGCTTGCGGAGGCGGCGGGAATCCGGACGGCGCTTCTTCCAAGGAGCCGGCCGCCGGAGCGCCGAAGGATGCCAAGGAGCCGGTGGAAATCGTCTTCTATTCGCCGAAGGCCGGACGTACGCCGGAGCAGTTCATGCAGGAGAACGGCAATGCGATCAAGGAAAAATTTCCGCACGTTACGGTCAAATTCGTCCAGTACGCGAAAGGAACCGAAACGGCCGACTTGCTCGCGTCCGGCCAGCCGATCGACATCGTCATCTCGTCGACGTCTACGATCAACGAGCTGGTCGACTTCAACCTGCAGTACGACATCACGGAGCTGATCCAAAAGCATAAATACGACTTGGGCCGGCTGGAGCCGTCGGCGGTGCAGTTTATGAAACAATATGCGGGCGGAGGCATGTACGGCCTGCCGGTCCGGTCGAACACGTTCCTGCTGTTTTACAACAAAAACTTGTTCGACAAGTTCGGCGTTCCGTATCCGAAAGAAGGCTCGACGTGGGACGACGTTTACGAATTGGCGAAAACGATGACCCGCGTGGAAGGCGGCACGCAGTATTTCGGACTTGCGACCTCCTATTCGCATATGTTGACGAACAATCAGCTGTCCGTGCCGTCCTACGACACGAAAACGGACAAGGTGATGCTCGAGGACGACAAATACAAGGCGGTCGTAAACAACTTCGTCCGCTTCTTCCGGCTCGCCGACGCGCAATATACGAACGATCTGCTCAACAAGCACGCCGATCTTTTCAAAAAGGACCAAACCGCGGCGATGTACGCCTATTACGGCAGCGATATGATCGGATATCCCGCGACGTTCGACTGGGACGTGATCGCGATGCCGTACTTTAAAGAAGCGATGGGAGTGGCGCCCCAGCAATCGCCCGCCTATTTCAGCATTACGGGAATGAGCAAGCATAAGGATCAGGCTTTCGACATTATCGCGTACTTGACGTCCGACGAATTTCAGATGAAGCAGGCGTCGGAAGGAACGCTGCCGACCGTCGCGAACCAATCGGTGCAAAGCGTCTACGCGCAAAACCAGCCTGCGTATAAAGGGAAAAACATCAAGGCGTATTTCTCGGAGAAAACGGCACCGATCTCGAACAAGGACAAATATAACGGCATCGCCGCGGGCAAAGCGAGCACGGCGTTCCAGGAAATCGTAACGGGCAAAAAAGACGTGAACACGGCGCTGAGGGACGCCGCGGAAGCCGCAAGGAAAGAGATCGAGGCGGAGAAAAGCAAAAAGTAACGGCGCGGCGGCCAAGCTGGAATCGCCGCGATCGCAAGCGCGATACCGTTACAACGTGACGGCCGAAGTCGCGGCGTTCCTGAACTGCAGCGGACTCATGCCTTCCGTTTGGCTGAAATAACGGCTCAGCTGGCTTTGCTCGCCGTAGCCGATTTTTTCGGCAATTTCTTTGACCGAGCAGGACGAATGCACGAGCATTTCTTTGGCCAGCTGAATTTTCGCTTGGCGAACGTACTCGAGCGGGGACACGCCGAGCGTTTTGACGAATAAATGGCTCAGATGGCTCGGGCTTAAATGGACGTGTCCGGCCAGATCGCGCAGACGAAGCGGCTTGTCGATATGGTGGCGAACGTAGTCGCATACTTTCATCACCCGGTGGTCGAAGCGAAGCGGTTCGTCGGGCAGATGCCTTCTCATGATCGACATGAACTGTTTGAGCCATTCGTAAAGAGCGCCTTGCAGCCCTAAAAACGAAAGCGAAATGTCGGTATGGATTATGTGCGTATGTTCGCCCGCGGGCGGCGCCTCCTTTTTGCGTGCCGTAATCAGCTCGCCCAGCAAATCGAACGAGGCGACGGCATGGCGCCAAACGTCCGTAAACGTTTGCAGGAAGGGGGAGCCGGTCAAGCTTGCGGACGGAGGCAGCCCGTACAGCGTAACCAAATCGAGGCTGCCGATTTTCAAATCGACGCACAGCGATAAGTAGCGTATGCTTTCGTTTTCGCCCTTTTTCAGCCCGATCGTCGTATTGGGCGGAAACAGGAGCAGATCGCCGGGCTTCGCCGTATGCTCGCGGCCGTGCACGGCCATTCGCCACGAGCCTTCGTATACAAGCCAAAAGATCGTATGCGGGTACTGCATGTCCGACGTATAGGTGAACGGCTTGTGCATGTCTCTGGCCCAGCGCACTTTGAACTGCAAATAATCGAGGTAGAACGATTCGCTCAGGATGAACATGGGCGAAGCCCCCTTTCGTACGTATTACTTTATCATAAATCGCCGCCGTGTACATACGGCGTTCCTACATGCGGACAGGAGATAACGGAGAATGAACAAACCGAACGTATTGCTCATCATGACGGATCAGCAGCGCTGGGATACGCTCGGCGCAAGCGGCAATCCGGCGATCGAGACGCCGGTTCTCGACGCGCTCGCCGCCGAGGGCACGCTTTTCACGAACGCGTACTCGTGCGCGCCTTCATGCATCCCCGCGCGGGCGTCGCTGCTGACGGGAATGGACCCGTGGAACACGGGCATCGTCTACTCGGCCGGCGGCGGCGCGGCGAAAGGGATGGGCGGCGGATTCGAGCATACGCTGCCGGGCGAGCTGGCGAAGGCCGGCTACCATACGCAGGGCGTTGGCAAAATGCATTTCGAGCCGCAGCGGGCGCTGAACGGCTTCCATAACACCGTACTCGACGAATCCGGCAGAGTGGGCGATCCGTCGTTCGTCTCCGATTACCGCAGATGGTTCGAGGAACGAAAGACGGGAGATTACGGGTATATCGATCACGGCATTACGTGGAATTCGTGGATGGCCCGGCCGTATCATGCGCCGGAATTTTTGCATCCGACGAACTGGACGGTGAACGAATCGATCCGGTTTTTGCGAACGCGCGATCCGGAGAAGCCTTTCTTTCTGAAAACGTCGTTCGCCCGTCCGCATTCGCCTTACGACGCCGTTCCGTACTATTTCGACCTTTATATGAGGAAAAGCTTGCCTGCGCCGTTTCAAGGCGACTGGTCCGCGGAGCACGACGTGCCGACCGACGGGACGGAAGCGTGGCGGGGGAGACGGTCCGCCGAAGAAATTCATCGGGCGCGCGCCGGCTACTACGGCAATATCAATCATATCGACCATCAGATCGGCCGGCTGTTTTACGAAATGAGGCAGATGGGCGTGTACGACAATACGGTTATCGTCTTTACGTCGGACCATGGCGATATGCTCGGCGACCATCATCTGTGGCGCAAAACGTACGGCTACGAAGGGTCCGCGCATATCCCGATGATCGTCCGGCTGCCGGCGGCGATGGCCCGGTCGCGGGCGCGCAAGGTGGAGCGGGTCGTCGGCCTGCAGGATATTATGCCGACGATTTTGGAGGCCGCGGGCTGCAGAATCCCCCGCACGGTTGACGGCGCCAGCATGCTGCCGCTCGTCCGCGGCGAGAAGACCGCGTGGCGGCCGTACATGCACGGCGAGCACGGCATCTGCTATTCGGAGCTGCAGGAGATGCATTATTTGACAGACGGCAAATGGAAATATTTATGGCTGGCCAGACGCGGGATCGAGCAGCTGTTCGACCTTTCCGCCGATCCGGGAGAATGCGTCGATCTGGCGAACGTCCCGGAATACCATGAAGAGCTCGGCCGCTGGCGTTCCAGGCTCGTCGCCCGGCTGGAGCCGAGAAACGCCGGTTTGACGGACGGCGAGCGGCTCGTATGCCAGGCGGGGAAGCCGCGCATCGTGCCGCCGAAATTCAGCGAACGCATGGAGCGGTGGAGCCGTCTTCGCGCCGGCCGTTGAGCGCTTTATCGAATATACGGATCGTTATCCGCGCATGGCGCGGATTTTTTTTGTGTAAAGGACAAGTAGAAGTTTAATAACGAACGAAAATATGGTATGATGATCGAGAACGTTTGTTCTGTTTTTTTGCGTGGATTCGATTTGGAAAGAAGGTGCATGACGACTTGTCGGACCGGTATTCAGAAATAGACGAAGTACTCGCCTATATTCATCGGCATATCGACGAGCCGCTGGAGCTGTCCCGATTGGCCGGTTACGCCGGCTATAGCCCGTATCATTTTGCGCGCATTTTCAAAGAACGAATCGGCCTGTCGCCGTTATACTATGTTTCCGCTTACCGGCTGCAGCGGGCCAAGGAGCTGCTGCTGAACACGAAGCTCAGCATCCGCGACATCGGCCTCGAGGTCGGGCAGCAAAGTCTCGGAACGTTCACCTCCCGTTTTACGGAACGGGTCGGCGTATCGCCGTCGCATTTCCGAAATTCGGTCGTTCAGGCGGACAGCCATCTTCGCGCCCTGCAGAAGCTTCGCGACTGGCGGACGGCGCTTCCGATCTTGCACCAGCACGCCCGAATCGAAGGGACCGTACGGGCGGCCGTTCCGTTCGAAGGCGTCGTTCTGGTCGGCCTGTTCGCCAAGCCGATCCCGGAAGGAATGCCGCTGCACGGTACGCTGCTGCCGTCCCTGGGCGATTTTTGCTTTACGGGCGTCAAGCCGGGAACGTATTATTTGATGGCGACTTCGGTCGCCTGGAGCTCGCGGGCAATCGACTTTTTGCTGCCGCATTCCACGCTGCGCGCCCGTTCGAAGCGGCCGATCGTCGTCGAGCCGAACGCCGTCGTCCCGCATCAAGACATCACGCTCCATCCGCCGCTTCCGGACGATCCTCCCATCCTTATCTCGCTGCCCGTTCTGATGAACCACTTTCTCGGCAGAGTCAACCAGCCGCAAATGAATCGATAGCCGAAGACCCGGAATCGTTCCGTGTCTTTTTTTTGCGTCCCGTTATCTTTATTTTGTCTTTAATTCAAAGCCGATTGACAGGCGGAGCCGTCGTCATACATAATTTAGTAAACCAGATGTGAATTACTGACGGGCAAGCTCTCGAATCGATTGCCAAATCTCGATATAAACATACAAATCAGATCGATTTTCCTGGTTTCTTCCCGACGGCTTGAAAGCGTTGTTATACATCCGGATCGATCGAAGCATCATCCGGCGGACTAACGGAACGCATCCGCAATCCTTGTTGCAAACGGTTGCATAAAGAACATCCGCCAAACGCGGACGCTTTATGAATATAACAATTGATGACGAGGGGGATTTGCAGCATGAACAAAAAAACGATCGGCTCGGCGCTCCTGTTGTTCGCCGCTTCGGCCGGCTTGACCGCGTGCGGCGGAAGCTCGGCGACGACCAAAGATACGGGGACGGCGCCGGAAGCGAAGAAGGAGCCGTTTACGCTGTCGCTGTATGCGGCCGGGGTGAGCCCGCAAGAATTCGATACCCGGTTCCGCAAAACGCTGGAAACGAAATTTCCGCACATCACGTTCAAGTACAGGACGAATCAGGCGGGAGCGACAATAACCGAGCTGGTTTCGCAAGGCGACATTCCCGATTTGATCCGCACCGATATTCCGACGCTCAAAACGCTGTATATGGATTTGGGACTCGCCTACGACATGCGGGACCTGATCAAGAAAAACAAGTACGACATGACGCGGTTCAATTCGGTCTTCACGCAGGAAATCGTCGACGTCGTCAGAACCGGGGAAGTTTACGGGCTTCCGGTTCCTCCGTACTTCCCGCAGGTGCTGTATTACAACAAAGACTTGTTCGACAAGTTCGGCCAGCCGTATCCGAAGGACGGCATGACCTGGGACGAAGTGTACGAAGTGGCGCGCAAAATGACGAGGGTCGACGGCGAGCAAATATACCGCGGCTTCAGCGCCAATACGATGGCTTGGCTGCGCGACAATCAGTTTTCGAATCCGATTCTCGATCCGAAGACGGACGGATTGTCGAATTTCGAGCGATGGAGCCAATTGTTCACGAATTTGAAACGGTTCTACGATATCCCGAACAATGCGATCGCGAAGACGGTCGGGGACGAAAACAACATTTTCTCCAAAGGCAACGTGGCGATGCAGGTGAACCAGCACAACATCTACCTCGTATTGCCGCCGGAGCTGAATTGGGACATCGTATCCACGCCGGTATTCAAGGACGGCCCGAAGCTGATGGGACAGCGCGGTCCGGCGTATTGGTCGATTACGCAGCAAAGCAAGCATAAGGACGAAGCGTTCCAGGTCATTATGGAGATGCTGTCCGACGAAATCCAGATGGAAGATTCGCGGAACGGCATTCCGACCGTGCTTACGAACAAAGACATCCAGGCGGCTCTCGGCAAAGGCCACCCGCTGTACAGCAAAAAAAATATGAACGCGGTCAACTTTTATCCGCCCGCCGCGCCGACGCCGAAGCGGCAAAGCGGCTTGGTCGATATCGCCGCCGGCACGCAGCAAAACCTGATGGCCAATACGTTCCAGAAAGTCGCTACAAATCAGGCGGACATCAACTCCGCGCTGAGGGAAGCGGACGAACAGCTGAAGAAAGAGGTCGAGAAAGAGAAGAGCAAATAAGACGCGAATGCCGGAAGCCGGGGATGCGGGCGATACGCCTGACGCCCCGGCTTTCGTTTAACGGTCCGGCGCCGGCCCGGATCGAACGTCGATGCGCGAAAGACAAAGCCGCACGCCGAATGAGTCTCGCCACGGGGGCGAGGACAACCGCCGGAACCGTTCGTTATAACCGATTGCGCGCATTGACAGGGGCAGTCCGTTCCATTAATATCGGTAGCATACGATAACGATCGGATAACAGGTTTGTATCTGGTTTATATCAATATACTATGCGACGATTGCGAGGTCATACCTATGGAGAGCCGGCAGAGCCGCAAAACGTTTCGAACGCGACTGGACGATCTGATCAATACGCTGCGGGACGAGATCGTTTCGGGGAAACGGGCTGTCGGCGAATTTTTGCCGTCGGAGAAAGCGTTTGCCGAGGAGTTCGGGCTAAGCAACCAATCGGTGCGCAAAGGGCTGGACGTGCTTGTCGAGGAAGGGCTGATCGTCAAAATCGCCCGTGTCGGCAACAAGGTGGCCGGACCGGCGGACCGCGGCGGGGCGAAGGTGAAGCTCGGCTACCATTCGTCGATCATCCGCGAGTCGGAAATCGACCGGCTGATCGCCATGTTTCAACAGGCGTATCCGCACATTCAGGTCGAACTGATTCCGCTGCCGACGTTCAGCCACGATTTGGTCAAAAAGTATATGGAGAGCGAAATGCTCGACATCGTGACGATGAACTACAACGAATATTGCGATTTTTTGGAAAGAGACAGCCGGCACTGCCTGGAGCCGCAGCCGTGCAAGCCGGGGCTGTATTCGTTTTTGACGGATGCGTTCCGAAGCGACGGCGAGCTGCTCGTTTCGCCGTTCATTTTCTCGCCGGTCATCCTTTGCTACAACCGCGACCATTTTCTCGAGCGGGACGTGCCGGAGCCGGACAGCTCCTGGCGGTGGGAGCAGCTGATCGACAATTCGGCGAAGCTGGCGGTCGAAAACGAACGGCTCGGCTTTTATTATCATTTCAGCTCGCCCAACCGTTGGCCGCTGCTGCTGCTCCAGCGCGGCGGGGCGTTCGAGCGCGGCGAGGAAGGCCGCATTCGCGTCGCCGGGACGCCGATGGCGGACGCGTTCCGTTTTTGCCGCGAGCTTCGCAATCATTTTCCGTCGCTGCCGCAAAGCATCGCCAACGGCGAAGCGGAAAATTTGCTCATGCAGGGCAAGTCGTCGATCGTGCTGACAAGCTACTTTCATTTGAACTATTTGCGGGATGCGGACGTCCCGTTCGACGTGGCGCCCGTGCCGCATTTCGGGGAGCCGAAGACGCTGCTGCTCTGCATCGGGCTGGCGGTAAGCAGCCATTCCCAGGTGAAGGAGGCGGCGCTCAAGCTGGCCGATTTTTTGACGTCGTACGACGCCCAGCTCGCCATCCGGCAAAAGACGTACAGCCTGCCGGCCCTCAAGCGGGCCGCGGAATGGATCGGCCCGGAAACGATGTACCGCCCGCCCCGGTTCGCGCTGTTTCGCGAGACGATGCCGACGTTCCATTTTTTCACCGATTTGAACATCGGCCAAAGCGAACTGACCGGGATGATGAAGGAGGCGACCCTGTATTGGGCCGGCCTGGAGAGCGAGGAGACGTTCTGCTCCCGGCTCGAGCAGCTGCCGCCGTCCCGCCGAACCGCCGCGGGCGCCCTCGCGTAACGTTCGCCCTTTTTCCTTCGTAGAGGAATCGGCCCGTTTTCCCCGAATATATAATCGGCGGTTTATATTACGAGATACAGAGGTGCAATCGCGATGGGAATGGCTGACGAGACATACAAACAATTGGTCGAAGATATTTTGGAGCACGGGGAATGGGACAAAGACCAGCAGGTGAGAACCGTATGGGCGGACGGCACGGCGGCATATACGAAAAGCTTGATTTGCAAGCAGGTTCGGTTCGACAATTCGGAAGTGCCGATATTGACCACGAAGCGCGTCCCCTGGAAGTCCGCCATTCACGAGCTGCTCTGGTTTTACGTGAAGCGGACGAGCGACTGCTCGTATTTGGACGAGCACAACGTGAAGCTGTGGAAGGAATGGACGAACGAAAACAACAATATCGGCAAAGCGTACGGCTACCAGCTCGGCAAGCCGATCATGCTCAAAGGCCGCATTACGAATCAGGTCGACCATCTGATCGACCAGCTTCGCCATAATCCGGCTTCGCGAAGACATGTCATCTCGCTGTGGAATATCGACGATCTGGACCAAATGGAGCTGTACCCGTGCGTCTGGAACAACCAATGGCTCGTCAAGCAGGGCAGGCTGCATTTGATCGTGAACGCCAGGTCGAACGATATCGGGCTCGGGCATCCGCTCAACGTGTTCCAATATCACGTCCTGCAGCGCATGGTGGCGCAAGTGACGGGGTACGAGCTGGGAACGCTGACGTTCAATATGAACGACGCCCATATCTACGAACGGCACGTCGAACCGCTTCGGGAGCAAATCGGGCGCGAGCCGTATCCGGCGCCGCAGCTTTGGATCAATCCCGACATTCGCCGCTTCGACGACTTCACGATCGACGATTTCAAGCTGATCGGCTACGACTGCCACCCGTCCGTCAAAATGGACATCGCGATCTAATCGCTCACACCAAGCGGGCCTCCTGCAAAAACGCCCGGACGATGTCCGTCTGGAAACGGACGCGCGTCGACTTCGCCATGCTCCAGCACGTTTCGACCGTAATCGCTTTTGCGTTCCATAGGCGGTATGCCGCGTGGCGGCCAGAGCCCGGCAGCGGCCTTTGCCGTACCGTAAACCGGAGCGAACGTTTCGCGATGGAACGGTTGATTCGCGATACGACGCGACCGGCCGGGCGCACCGCCGGACTGCGCGGATTGACGAGGAGCGTTTGTCCGAGCGCTCGGGGATTCAGCTTCGACAATCCGTTGGCCTCGTGAAGGTCGATGTACCAGCCCGGCTTATGGCGTTTCGCCACGGCGAGCAGCGCCGCCGATAGCGGATGGCGCGCCGCGTCGCCCCGCTTCTTCGGAAATGTGCGATTCAAGTCGGGCTTGCCCCGAATGCGCCGCCTGCGGGCGATCGCGTTGACGACCGGTACGACGATCAGCTTGCCGCGTCGTAGGCGGATCGCGCCGCCGCGCAGCAGGTCGACGATTTCGTTCGCGGCCCGTATGCCCGCGCTTTCGTTCCCGTGGACGCCTGCCGTAACCATGACGGTATTTCCGGCGCCGTTTCCGCGGACGACGTAATACGCCGTATCGTATTTCGAATGTGGGGCCAACCGATGTTTCGTTATATGCAAATGCGTCACCTCCGCATGCTTTAAAGTACGGCCGTCTGCCCCCGAATGCGATAGGCGAATGCCCCGGGGCGGCCGCGGATAGGCGCCTATTTTAGACGCCTGCGGACGCGACGAAATATAGCAATCCGTAAGAAACGGCGCTGTTCGGAAAATGCTAGAATAAGAATGCATTCCAAACCGTTAACGAGGTGAAGACGAGTGGCGCTGACGGCAAACCAAATTTTCGTCAATTTGCCGGTGAAAGATTTGAAGAAATCGATGGATTTTTACTCCAAGATCGGATTCGAGTTCAATCTCCAATTTACGGACGACAACGCCGCGTGCTTGGTGATCAGCGAGCATATTTACGCGATGCTTCTCGTGGAGCCCTTCTTCCAAACGTTTACCAAAAAGGAAATCGCGGACGCGACGCGCACGACCGAAGCGATATTGGCGATTTCGGCGGAAAGCCGGGACATGGTGGACGAAATCGTCGACAAGGCGCTGAACGCCGGCGGGCAGCCGTCGAACGAGCCGCAGGATCACGGCTTTATGTACACGCGGAGCTTCCAGGATGTCGACGGCCATCTGTGGGAAGTCATGTACATGGACATGTCCGCCGTTCAGCAGCAGCAATGAATCGGGTCGTATGCGCACGATGCGGAAGGGCGAGGGATCGGTTAACGCCGATGTCCTCGCCCGTTTTCGTCGCTGACCCTGTGACCGGGCAGGAAACTAATTCCGATCGTCATTCCATACAACGAAACGCGGGCGAAGAGGGCCCGCGTTTTTGTTTGCAATAGAGGGTTTTGCAAACGAAAAGAACGCCAAAGCATGGGGCGAGCAGCGCCTTTCGTTTCCACGTCCGGCGTATCCTAGTCCTGCCGGGCGGTTGGAATCGTATATCGACCGAACGGGAAAACTTCCGTTAATTCGCTCTCCTAGTGGCATCGCGTCGAAATACCGGGAAAAGCTCACGATAAAATGGCGCTGTATCGGCGAAATGCACGGTATGGACGAAATTAGCGGGACGTTATCCCGTTGTTTTGCCCGGAAACGGGAAGCGACCGAAAATAGCGGGAACATTTCCGTTTCGCTTCCCGCTCCGCTGCCGTTTCGGCACAACCAGGTTGGCGCAGAAAAGACAAGTCCGTCATGAGCTTCGCTTACGCGCCAAAGCCGGAGCGGGTTTCCTGCTGCCGGCGGCGGGAAATGGCGATATCGCCTCGGTTGACATGCGCCGGCGCCGTCGGGAGTTTGGAGCGGGGGGAGCGAGCATGGTGCGGAGGCGGGACGGGCCCTTGGGCGGCGCGCCGGCGAGCTGCGAGTGGACATGGCTCGTCGGCGGAAGCTGCAGCCTGCTGCTGCAGGGCAGTTCCGAGTGTCTAACGGACATGGCGGCCGCTAATAAGCCTCATTTCGGCTTATTTATATTCTAACGGACACAGGCGCAGCTATTTGGCGAAAAACCCCTTTTGGATGGCGGTACGGAGCAAATAAGCGCCGTGGTGTCCGTTACGATTGGAAAACGGCCTTTTTTCGCTAAATAAGCGCCGTGGCGTCCGTTACGTTTCGGAAGCCGACGATTTGCGCTCATCCTCGAAATCCGCCGATAGACGTGTTTCTAATCGATAAAGAATGTTTAACTTCGCTAAAGCACTAAAGCGAAGGGCGACATTGTTTACCAAGAACAAGCTACCGCCACAACACGGATGTACGTCATCGAAGAAGCTTCGATCAAAAGCTTTTCTTTTGGAAACCTAATTGTCGAAAATTCGAGTAAAGAATGCGTTTACATTATGATTTGAATATGTATATAATAAATTGTAGCTAATTGAGTTATGGCGTATCACATTGAGATACACTGCGGATAAGCAGCACCGTTCTCTCAGATGGAACCATTCGCCGCATCGGCAACCTTACTCCATAAACCGGCCGCAGCGTAACCTTGCTTCAAAAAAACAAGCATTGCGACAAGCTCGCAAATTGGGGGATGAGCAAACGATGTACGGTAAATTTGCCCGTTTGGCAATCGTAGTCATGCTTGCGGCGGTGGGCTGTTCGAAAGGCTCCGGCGATTCGGGGAAAGGCGGAGAGACGGCTGCGCCTTCGATCCCGACCGTAGGGAAGCCCGGCGAACCTTTGGAGCTGCTGTTTCTCGGTTCGACCGACAGGGAGCGGTTCATGCGCGAGCACGGCAATGCGCTGATGAAGAAGTTTCCGAACCTGAAGCTGAACTATTACCTGCTCGGTTCGAGCGACGACGAGGAGAAGGGGACGATGTCGATCCAGGGCGCGCTGACGAAAGGGCTGTCGATCGACATCATGCATGTCGGCACGGTCAACATCAACCCGTATTTGATGGAAACGAAGCTGGCGTACGACGTCGGCGATCTGATCAAAAAATACGGCTACGACCTGAACATGCTGTACCCCGAGGCGATCGACGTCCTGCGGCTCATATCCGGAGGGCCGCTGTACGGGCTGCCCGTCAATTTCAGCGTATACAAGCTGTATTACAACAAAGATTTGTTCGATAAGTTCGGAGTCGCATACCCGAAGGACGGCATGACCTACGACGAGTTTTACGAGCTGGCCAAAAAGATGACCCGCACCGACGGCGGCGTCCAGTACCAGGGGGCGATTATCAACATCGGCAATATGCTGCTGTTCAACCAGCTGTCCGCGCCGTTCGTCGATCCGAAGACGAACAAATCGCTGTTTGCGTCGGATCCGAGATGGCAAACGTTTACCGCCAACTTCGTCCGTTTTTTGCAAATTCCGGGCAACGACAAGCCGACCGACGCGAACTTGTTTTTGAAGCAGGGGACGGCCGCGATGATGCTGGCGGCGGTCGACCTGAATGCGAGCTGGGAAATCAATTGGGATATCGCCATGGCCCCGACGTTCGCCGACCTTCCCGGGGTGGGCGGCGGCATCCAGGGGAGCATTTACGCGCTGGCCGGCACGAGCAAGCATAAGGAGGAAGCGTTCCAGGTGATCGCTTACTTGGCGTCGAAGGAGCATTTGCTCAATTTGTCGAAGGCCGGCATATTGACCGTCCTGAACGACCCGGAGGCGAAACGAATATTCGGGACGGAAATTCCGTGGCTGAACGGCCGAAAGCTGCATATGGCGGCGATGTTTCCGGATAAATACGCGCCGCCGTATTTGTTGACGCCGTACGACGGGCTGGCGCAGCGGGCGCTGGCGAACCAGTTGAACCAGGCCGCGACGGGCAAAGTGTCGGACGTCAACACGATGCTCCGGAACGCGGCGGAGGAAACGAACAAGCTGATCGCGGAGCGGCTCGCGGGCAATTGAACGCGTCGCCGCGGCGTGCGGGTATAGGCGAAGCAAAAAAAGACGCGCGGGTGGTCCCGCGCGTCTTCGCCGTGAGCGCTAACGCCGCTCCGTCATCGTTCTCAACTCGGCGGCGAGCTTGTCCAGCTCCAGAAAGCTTCCCTCGATTTCCCGGATGCGGCCGTCCTGCGTCGTCATGCTGGCCGCCATCTCCTGCACCGCGGCGCTGTTTTGTTCCGTCAGCCCCGCGATCGTCTCCATCTCCCCGGCAATGTTCACATATTGGGCGTGCAAATCGTCGGCCGAACGTTTCACCTGCCCGGATTGATGCTCCACCGTCTTCGCGTTGCCGGCGAGCGCGGTCAACGCATCGGCGACTTGCTTGACGGCGACCGCGCTTTGCGCGACCGTTCGCTGCCCGAGCGCGATTTGTTCCGCCGCCTGATCGGTTTTCGTTCGAATCGTTTCCAATATCGCTACGATTTGTTCCGTCGATTGCTGCGACGTTTCGGCCAGCTTGCGGATTTCGCTCGAAACGACGACGAACCCTTTCCCGTACTCGCCCGCGCGCGCCGCCTCGATCGCCGCGTTCAGCGAGAGCAGATGCGTTTGCTCCGATATGTGCCGGATCGTCGAAACGATGTCGACGATTCGGTCGTTTTGCTCGTTCAGCTCGTTCATGAGCGCGACGGAACGGTCGATCGTTTCATGGACGCGGCGCATCTGCTCCTCCAGCGATTTCGCGATGGCGCCGCCGTCGTCGGTCAGCCGGGTCGATCCGGCGGACAACGACTGCATCGCCGTCGTGCGATCGGCCAAATCGGCGACCGCCCGCTCGACGATCCGGACCGACTCGCCGATGGCGGCTACGCTGTCCGCCTGCGTTTCGGCGCTCGCCGACAGTTCGGCGAACGAGGCCGTCACTTCTTTGGAAATGGCGCTCGTCGACGTTACGTTTTCCCGCAGCTTGGAGCTGAAATCGTTCAGCAGCGTCAACGAAGCGGACAGCCGGTCGACGATCGCCTCGGACTTCGCCTGCTCGGCGACGGCCGCCTCGCGCTTCGCGGCCACTTCCCGCTGCAGCCGTTCGCTGAACAGAGCGGATACGAGCAGCGGAACCGCGATAAAGGCCAGGTACATGTACATCGTGACCGGATCGTTGTCGCCGAACACCGCTTCTTTGTACGGACTGACCCATATGTACGTCGTGAGCCCGGCCCCGAGCAGCGCGGAAAAGACGATCGCCCTAAAATGCGTGTACAGCGTCATGATCGCCAAATTGACGAAAACGAGAAAATAAGTCGTGATAACCGGTCCGCTCCAAATCAAAAGCAGTGTCAAACCGGTCACGATCGAGGCAATCATGTACATCACGTAATCGGCCAGCCACCGTTTCCAGGTCAGCATCGTCGCGACGCCGCAAGTCGCCGTGCCGACGACGAGCAAAACGACGACCGAATCCCGCGCCGCTCCCGTCAGCAGATCGACGACGATCCCCAAAGCGAGCATGCCCCATATGATACATACCATTAATTTGTTTCTGCGATGCAGCGTTTCCGCGTAATTCACCCGACTATCACACTCGCCTTCCCGAAAAAGTAGAAACGTACATGAAAATCATACCATGTCCCGGTGAATAAGCAACCGGACCTATTTCCGGAATAGTTCGAAAGTAACGGATTGCCCGCGCCGCATTCTTTTCTCTTTAATCAATTTTGATATAGACACGTTTGCGCCGAATTTGCTAAAATGTGACAATCCCCATTTCGGCAAGGCAGGTGCATCCGTTGAACAACCCCGCCGCAACGAGCCGTTCCGGCATATCGCTCTGGTCCGTTTACGTATGGACGCTGTCGTATTTGAAGCCTTATCGGCTTCTGCTGGCGCTGCTTATTGCCGCGGCTGCCGCCGTGTCGGCGGCGGAGCTCGTCATCCCGCGATTCGTGCGGCATTTTATCGACGTGCTGCTTCCGGCATCGGACCGGGTCGGCTTTTATCGATCGATGGCGCTGCTCGCGTGCATCATCGCCGCTTTGATCGGTGCGAACATGGCGCAAAATATGCTGCGCCGGATGATTCAGGAACGCGCCGCCCGCGATTTGCAGCTGGCGATATTCGGCAAGCTGCGCGCGCTCGGCTTCGCGTACTTCGAACGGACGCCGGTCGGCGAGACGCTTTCGCTTCTGAACACGGAGGTGGCCGCCGTGCAAAATTTGTACCGCCAAGGCTTCCCCTGGATGATCGACGGCCTGCTGTTCTCCGTCATTTCCATCGCGCTCATGCTGTTTACCCACGTCGGATTGACCTTGATCGTCATCCCTTGTTTTTTGCTTTATTACATATTCGGACCGACCCTCGAACGGAAAGCGTCCGTCAGCGGCAAACAAATGTCGCAGCATCGCATCGACGAAAACCGGAAAGCTTACGAAAGCATATCGGCCGCGGCCGAGCTGCGCGCGTACTCGGCGGAGCGGTGGGATACGGAGCGATATTTGGACAATGTCGACGCGTACAACCGAAGCATGATCCGCACGTATTGGTACGCGTATTTGCGCGGCACGAACCGTCGGCTGACGTATTACGCCGGGGCCGTCGCCGTTTTCGGCTACGGCTATTATTTGATCGGCGCGGATCGGCTGACGATCGGGGCGTTCGTCTCGTTTTTGCTGTATTATTTCACGGCGATGCACCGATTGACGTCGGTCGTGACCAACATTACCGAGCAAAAGGTACTGATGTACCAGGCCGAGAAGCTGTACGCGTTCATGCGACAGTCGCCGCAAACGGCCGAGCCGGAACGGCCGCGGACGCTTCATGCGGTCAAAGGTGAAATCCGCTTTGCGGGGGTCGAATTCGGCTACGGTCCGGACGCGCCCGTGCTGCGCGGCTTCGAACTGACCGTCCGGCAAGGTCGGCGCGTCGCGCTCGTCGGCCATAGCGGGTGCGGCAAATCGACGGCGCTGAAGCTGATCGGCCGGTTTTACGATCCGGATGCGGGGCGCATCGAGCTGGACGGCGTCCCGATCCGGGAGCTGCCGCTCGGAACGCTGCGGCAATCGTTAGGCTTCGTCTTTCAGGAAACGTACTTATTCGGCGCCTCGATAAAAGAAAACATTCGCTTCGGCCGGCCGGACGCGACCGACGAGGAAGTCGTCGCGGCCGCCGAAGCGGCGCACGCCCACGATTTCATCGTCAAGCTTCCGAACGGCTACGATACGCCGGTCGGCGAGCGCGGCGTCAAGCTTTCGGGCGGGCAAAAGCAGCGCATCGCGATCGCCCGGATGTTCGCGAAAAACCCGGCCGTCGTCCTGCTCGACGAAGCGACGTCGGCGCTCGACAACGCAAGCGAACGGGAAGTGCAGTCGGCGCTCGACCGGCTGCTCGAAGGGCGGACCGTCATCGCCGTGGCGCATCGGTTGTCCACGGTCGACCATTTCGACGCGATCGCCGTCGTGGAGAACGGCCGAATCGTCGAATACGGCACTTATGCCGAGCTGATGCGGGCGTCCGGACCGTTCCGCCGACTGGTCGAAGGCTCCGAGGCGAGAGAGGGGGCTTCCGCCCGTGTCTAACATACGCTGGATCGTGAGCCGGGCGGGCAAGGTGAAAGGGCTGCTGCTGCTCGCCTCGCTGCTTATGACGCTGGAATCGCTGTCGTATCTCGCGCAGGTCGGCCTGCAGCAAACGATGATCGACGACGTGCTGATCGAGGGACGGGCCGACCGGTTTTGGCCGACCTTGCTGTTGATCGCCGCCTCGTACGCCATGTATGCGCTGCTGTTCACGTTCGGCCCGCATACGCTTCATCATTCGGTCGCGCGCGTCCGCCGACGGCTGGCGCAGGAGCTGATGAACCGTTTGCACCGAATCCCGATCGGCGTTTTGCAGAAAGAACGAACGGCGAGCTATGTGTATCATTTCTCGAACGATTTGCAGACGGCGGCGACGATGGCCGGCGGGGAGCTGCCCCGGCTGTTTCAACAAGGCACGAACGTCATCGTTCTCGTTTTCGTCATATACGCGGCCAGTCCGGCGCTTCTGCTGGCTGTCGCCGCCGCCGCCCTGCTGTATGTCGCGCTCGGCAAAACGTTCGCCGCAGGCCGAAAGCAGGCTGCCTCCGAAGTGAACCGGACGCGGTCCGCGCTGCTCGTCCATATGGAGGAAGGAGTTTCGTCGACGCGGGAAGTCGTCGCCTTTCACCGGCAAGCATGGGAAGCGGCCAACTACTACAAGCTGTACGGCAACTACTACGCCAGCGTCATGCGCGAAGGCAAGCTCGTCAACAAGCAATCGCTCGTCAGCGATCCGCTGCGCTGGGGCGCCGTTCTGCTCGTCCTGCTTTACGGAGGAATTTTGGTGCTCGACGGGGCTTTGTCGCTCGGGATGTTCGTCATCACATTTCAGTTTACGAGCCGGTTTATCGACTCTTTCCACGGCCTGTATCAATATGCGCTCGGGTTATCCGGCAAAATGGCGTCCGTCGAGCGGCTGCGCGGCTTTTTGGAAGGCGAAGCGATCGGAACGGAAGGAAGGCGGCTCGACGGACCGGTTGCAAGCATCCGGTTCGATCGCGTCACGTTCGCGTACGGCGACGACCGGGAGCCGGTGCTGCGCGGCATCGACCTCGACATCCCGGTCGGCCGCAAAGTCGCGTTTGTCGGCACGAGCGGCGGCGGCAAATCGACGATCGCCGGCTTGCTCGTACGCTATTTCGAGCCCGATTCCGGCCGCTTGCTCGTCAATGGCGCACCGATTGCGGATTGGGCGAGAGACGAATGGATGAAACGGGTCGCCATCGTGTTCCAGGAACCGTATTTGCTGCCGGATACGATCCGCACGAATCTTTTGCTTGGCCTGGACGGCGTCCCGGAGGAGAAGCTGACGGAAACATGCAAGGCGATGCACATTCACGACTTCATCGCCGGATTGCCGGAAGGCTACGATACGGTGATCGGCGAGCGCGGCGTGACGCTGTCCGGCGGGCAGCGGCAGCGGCTTGCGCTGGCGCGGGCGCTGCTGCGCGATCCGGAGCTGCTGCTGCTCGACGAAGCGACTTCGTCGCTCGATCTGGAAACCGAACGGTTGGTGCAGGAGCGGCTGGATCGCCTGCGGGAAGGACGCACGACGATCACGATCGCGCATCGGCTGTCGACCGTTCGGAACGCCGACGTCATCTTCGTTCTCGATCGCGGTCGGCTCGCCGAGAGCGGAAGTCACGACGAGCTGCTGCAAGCGGGCGGCGTTTACCGCGAGCTCGTCTGGAAGGAACGGAGCGGAAACGGGGACGGTAGCCGCGACGAAGCAATGGAAGAAGCGGCGGATATGCCGCCGCCGGATAAATACGGGAAAAGGGGAGATCGCCATGACGTTCGCATCGAACGAGGTCGTGATCGGGATTGACGGGGGCGGCACCCATACGCGGGTGATGGTCGCGGATTTGGAAGGAAACGTGCTCGCCTATGAAGAGAACGGGGCGTCGTCGATCAACAAAGATTTGCAGGCGCGGCAAAACGTCCGCCAAGCGATCGCGGAGGCGCTGAGACAGGCGGGAAGACAAGCGGGCCGCGTAAAGGCATTGACGGCCGGAATCGCCGGCTACGATTCCGAGTCCGATTTGGAATGGGTCGTGCCGCTGACGGAGGTGGAAGGGCTGGACTGCCCGAAATGGCACGTCAACGACGCGGTCGTCGCCCATAGCGGCGCCCTGCTGTCCGAGCCGGGAATTATCGTCATCTCCGGCACCGGCTCGATCCTGTTCGCCGTTACCGAGGAGGGACGCCCGGTCCGCAACTACGATTTGCGGCATTACGCGGCGAGCGCCGCCCGGTTTCTCGCCTACGACGCGACGTTCGAATTGCTGGCCGGCCGCGTGGACGAAAGCGACCGGACGCTTGCGCGGCAGCTGGTCGCGCATTGGGGACTGGACTCCGCCCCGGAGCTTGCGAGTCTGGCGCTGCAAGGCTTTGCGGACGACCATCGGGAACGCAACCGGAAATTCGCCGAGCTCGCTCCGGCGATCACCGAAGCGGCGCTGCACGGCAGCCGGCTCGCCCGGACCGTCTGCGACCGCGCCGCCGATCAAATCGTAGTCGGCGTGGAAATGCTCGCCGCCTACTTCTCCGGGCCGGACGTGGCCGTCTCGTTGATCGGCAGCGTCGTCCGAAGCCCCTATTTCAGGGAAAAGCTGGCCGCGGAATTGTCGGCCGGCCGCAACAAACGGTACCGGCTTGCGGACCCGGCGTTTTCTCCCGTCGCCGGCGCGGTGCTGATGGCGCTGAAGCAGGCGGGCGCTCCGATCGGCGCCGAGACGCTGCGGCGCCTCGGCCAGCATCCCCGTTCGCGCAGCGTATAAACGGGCTTTTTCCCAAAACATGGTGTAAACATTCACAAAAAGAATTGTTCGCGGAGCATATTGATCATTCGGGATGCGCGAGTATATGATTCATAATAGAATCATCCATTCGTTCATATAGGAAGTGAAGCCATGAGGAGATATCGGTGGATCAAATGGCGCAAATTTCTTCTCTGGCTTGCCGCCCTCGTTTTGATCGCCGCTCTGCTGTGGGCGGGAGGGCCGACATCCTGGGGAATCGCGCTCGGAATCGTCAATTTGCTGCTGC
>NZ_JARBDC010000087.1:0-89151 GCF_036577625.1 Paenibacillus sp. GYB003
CTTCATCATAACGATTAAACTTTTGCCCCTTCTTGGGTGGCATAAAAAAATCCCCTCCGGTCAACAGTGCTGAATCCATGATATCATGAACTCTTTTTTCACTGTCTACCGTAAGGGGATAATATCAGAAGTCCGCTCTTTATATCGTTTCGAAGGGCTTAACCCAAGAAGGCTATCGACCGTTTCGTTTTCCTTGCAAAAGCGATGGGATTGTCGATGGACTCCCAGTGAATGTACATCAACCGGGGACTCTCGTTCAACCAGTGGTTGTGAAGAGCCGTTACTTTGATGCCGTTTCTTTGAAGATTACGGATCAGCCGGTTTGCCTGATTTTGAAAGACAGCGGTTTCGCCCAGGCAAAGCGCACGTCCCGATCGGTCAAGGGACTCGAACGAAAACAGTTGGTACCGAACCAAAGGCGAAGTCGTGCGTCTTCCTAAAATTGTCGCATTCAGTCTTCTGGACCGGCTGACGAAACAAACGGGTCCAGGATCGATTTCGTGTTCCCCGCCCAATATTCTCGCGAACTGGTTGCATAATCTTATGAATTGCGGACTTGCTTTCGCATTTGCCATTATTAACCTCCTCGTGGTTTTGAAACATCGTATTAGTGTCCGGAGGAAGTTGGTTATGCGAATGCCCAAATGAACCGGGATTTTTGCAGTGCTTGTTTATACTGCGCTCCACGGAAATTTCGATATTCCGTGTAGGCGGATGCCGTTTCGTGACAGTCCTGGTTCCACGTACAATGCTCCCGGATACACTTCATTCGAAAAGGAGCTTCATAATGAAAATTCCTGTTTCCGGGTTCGTCGTTGGATCGGGGGATCATGATGGTCAACATTCCCATCGGCTGTATATAACCTCATGGAACGGTCGTCCTGTCCACGTTCATGCGATGTCTGGCGTAACTTCCGTCAACGACGGACATTCTCATAAATATGCAAGCTGGACAGCTCCTGCTCCGTCTGGCGTACCTCATGTCCACGGATATCACACGGTCACTTCACTGGATCATGGCCATACCCACCTAATTCAAGGAACGACCGGCCCTGCCATTCCCCTTCCGGGCGGCGGACATTATCACTTGTTTGAAGGTTATACGACAATCAACGGCAGTCACCCGCATTCTCATGCATACAGCGGTAAAACGGGTAATGAAGTGAGCGGCTAAATTTCGTGGTGCGTCGCATTTTTCTGAACGTCCGCCTTCCGTTTGCGGCGCCTATGCGTTCGCTTTAAAATTTTCCAGGGAACTGCTTGACAATGCCGTCTGTCAAAAGATCCGCCAAATGAATCATATGGATCTCGTTTTTGTCGGTTGCCGCAATATCCGCTTTCCAATCTCCTTTGAGACAGTCAAGAACAATTTCCGTAATCAACTGAAGATGCGTATACAGCATATCCTGCAGCGTTTTAAACGGCCAGTTCGGATTCGCAGCGCTTAAAAACGCGGCGATATCGTCGGCGTTTCGATGCCAATCCGCCTCCAGCTTTTTCACTTCCGCCTGATTGCCCGCTTTGGCGGCCGCAACGATTTGCCTGCGATCAAAATATGCTCTACCAGAAGATCAGCCAGCTTATTGCCGGCGGCTTCTCCATAATAGGGCTTGATCACGTCGCCTATGTCCTGCTGATTCCGCCAAAGCCGGTCCAATACGATAGGCTGTATTATTAGGGTTGAAATACCTGATTTTATACTGGGGATTATTTAGAAAGGCGTCGTTCCTGCAGGGCGGAGAGCGATACGTTTCCGGCTGCAATGCCGCCCAGGATAAGGACAACTCCGATCCACTGCAAATAGCTTACATGCTCGGCTAAAAGGAGAGAAGACATCGACACGGCTACGGGAAGCTCGGAGGCTGTTAAGATCGTGCCGAGCCCCGGTCCGATATGCGGCATTCCGATCGAAAACAACAGCGGCGGGAGAACGACTCCAAAAAAGCCGAGCAGCAATCCATACGGCGCAACCCCCATGAATACGGACATATCCAGCAGGAACGTCGGCGGAAGCAGTACAAATACGACGACGAGACCGCCGGTGGAGAGCAGGGCGCTTTTCTGAACGGGAGAAATGTCTTTTCCGACGGAACCGCTAAGAAAAATGAATGATGTAAAGGTCAAAGCCGAGAGCAGAGCCCAAGCCATTCCTGTCCAGGACAGCACGTTTCCGCCTTTTGAAATCAGATTGGCGGCTAGTACGGAGCCGATCAGCAGAACGGCTATCGAGATCATCTTCCCTGCGGTCGGTTTTTTCTTATACAGGATCCATTCCAAAAGGGTCCCGATCCAAACAAACTGAAATAAAAAAATGATAGCGAGCGAAGCGTTCAACGATTGCAGGGACTGGTAATAAAATACGCCCGTCAAGCCAAACGGAATTCCGGATCCAAGCAACTGGAAAATCCGCTTGAGCGGCAGCTTTTGTTTTTTTGTAATAATCACCAATAACCAGGAAAGCAAAGCCCCGAACAAATACTGGCCGCCCGATACCGCCGAAACGGAAAAACCCGCTGAATAAGCAAGCTTCACGAAGGTCGATAACACTCCGTAACAGCATCCGCCCATAAAAACAATACACGCATATTGCCAGGTTTTCATCGTCTTCCTCCTCTGCAAAAAAAAGAAGCCACACGTTTGTCGAAAGACAATCGTGTGGCGAAAATAGAGTTTCCTCTACAAAAGTCCACGCCTGATGCAACAGGTTTTAGTATTTCATTTCCTATCCAGTATAAGAGCAACAGCCCCAAAAGGTCAATGTCCATTTGCTGCACGTGTTACGATCCGAGCTATCGCGAATTTTTTTCAAACGGCGGCCGTGAACGAGACATCCATGTACTGTCAATTCACTATACAATTCGTCCGGCGCTTCGCGACAGTCGAACTGAAAGGCGAGCTCGATTCGATGTCGGACAGGCTCTTCCCCGGCCGTCAAAGCGGACTTCCTCATCCTTATGTCAACCGACAAATTCGGCGATCTGCTGTTTTCGCCAATAATCCATGAAACGTCCGCCATCGCGAATCAACGTCCCGGGACTTCCCGTTTCCCGGATTTGTCCCTTTTCCAGAAATACCACTACATCTACATTACGAATGGTGGATAGCCGATGCGCAATGATGATTTTCGTGCTTTCACCCGACCAGTCGGCAAGCCGCTGCTGGAAGAGCGATTCGGTTTCCGCGTCTAAAGCGGAGGTAGACTCGTCAAGAATAGGAATCGAAGCATTTCGCAGGATCGCCCGCGCTATACCGATTCGCTGCTTCTGTCCTCGGGAAAGCTTGATCCCTCGTTCGCCCACTCGGGTATCGAACCCCTCCGGCAAATCCTCGATAAATTCAAGTGACTGCGACAACCCTGCCGCCATACGAATTTCCGAATCGCCGGCTTGCAGTTGACCTACCGCGATGTTTTCGCGTACCGTGCCGTCGAATAAGTAGATGTCCTGGGTCACGCATGGCAGACAACCACGTAAAGATTCAAGCGAATACTCCTGAATCGGTACACCGTTAATGCGGATGCTGCCTTCTTGGGGCGTATACACGCGATAGAGAAGCTTAATAACGGTGCTTTTGCCCCCTCCGCTTGGCCCGACCAATGCCATGGACTGACCGGCCGATACTCGGAAGCTGATGTTCTTCAAAACCGGTTGACCTTCAGGATAAGCGAATGTAACATTCTCAAACTCGATGGCCGGCGGTATGGGCGGCAGGCGTACTTGTCCCCCCTTGTCCTCGGAGTCCATCTCCATCGTGTCCAGCAAGCTTTCCGCTCCGGCCGATACCTTTTGCAGCGAATGAATGATACCCGCAATGTCGGCAAACGGCTGGCTTGCCCGGTCAAGCAAGGTGATAAAAGCGACAAGCGCACCGGGAATGATGTTGTTGCACACTCCGCCAGTTTAATCGTCAGCGATCTATCCAAAGCAGCTTACTGGAGAGATTCTTATTTCTGCGACAGGATGATTGGAAAAATCCTGTCGGCGGGTATCCCCAATCGGATAAGAGTTCATGTAGCTCAGAACTTTTAGTTTCATTGGCCATGTCCGTTCCTCCCCGCTCCATTCTAACTATATAGTACCACTCGATGAAATCGCTAATTGGGATTGATTGGGTATAAATAAACTGCCCAATAACGGACGCCACGGCGCTTATTTCGCGAAAATCGGCCGTTTTCCAATCGTAACGGACACCACCTGCGCTTATTTGCTCCGACCGCCGTCCAAAAGGGGGATTTTCGCCAAATAGGTGCGCCCGTGTCCGTTAGAATAAAAATAAGCCGAAATGAGGCTCGATAGCGGCGGCCATGTCCGTTAGACACATGGGACTGGGGGCCAATCCCGCCGAAGCAGGTCATACGAGCCGATATCGCCGTTTCCCGCCACCGGCAGTAGGAAGCCCGCTCCACTCCCGACAACGCCGGCGCAATTCATACGGGCCGATATTCGCCGTTTCCCGCTGCCGGCAGCGGGAAGCCCGCTCCGGCTTGGGCGCTTAAGCGAAGGGCGGGACGGACGATTGTTTCTGTGCAGACCGAACCTTTCTACGCGCCGAATCGGCAGCGAAGCGAGGAACGAGCTGGAAATGTTCCCGCTATTTTTAGAAGTTTCCCGTTTCCGGGCAAATCAACGGGAAAACGTCCCGCTACATTCGTCCAAACCGCGCTTTTCGCTGATTCGGCGCCGTTTTATCGGGAGCTTTTCCCGGTATTTCGAAACGCCGCCTATACGAAAGCAAGTTAACAGGAGGTTTTCCATTTCGTCGATATTCGGTTCCAACCGCCCGGCAGGATCAGGGTAAGAACCCGAAAAGAAAAAAAGCCGCCGATCGTTCCGGCAGCTTCATCTCGCTTTTCCAACCGCAATGGCAAACTATCAACAATCCCGGTTAATGATATAAGTCAGCAAATGTTTTAAAAATACGGGATTGCGCGGCAGCTTTTTCAGCTCCTGCATGGCGAGGCAGTAGTGCTCCCACATCTCTTGTTTGGCGCCCTCCCGTCCCAGGACGGTGACGAAAGTCGAGGCGTTGTTTTCAACGTCTTTGCTGGCGGGTTTCCCAAGTACATGCAGATCCCCCTCCGCATCGAGCAGATCGTCCTTGATCTGAAAGGCAATGCCCATATGATAGGCAAATTGGGTTAAACCGGCTATTTCCGCCGCCTCGGCTTTAGCGAGAATGGCCGGCATAACCAGCGAAGCCTCAAAGGCGATTCCCGTTTTGTAATAACACATGCTGTTCAATTGCTCCAGTGTCAGCACTTTTCCTTTCGACTGCAAATCCATCGCCTGTCCCACGCACATATCCCCCGCCCTTCGGGACGAATATTGCATCAGGGCCATTACGACTTTGGGGTCAAACCCGACCAGGGAAGCCTGTTCTTCTATCGCCTTTTGGATCAAAAACAGGCCGGTCAATTCCGCGGTCGCGCTATCGTGCACCTCGTGCAGGGTCGGACGTCCTCTGCGGACGGACGCGTTGTCCTGCGACGGCAAATCGTCGAAGATCAGGGAGGCCGTATGCATATATTCGAGCGATCTGAGCAGCGGAGCGATCGCGGCCGGCTGAAGCCCGTACTCGTTGACTCCCATGACCCAGGCCAGTATGGGCCGCAGTCGTTTGCCGCCCCCTTCGAGACTGTAATTGGCGGAGTCGATCATCGCCTCCTTCATCGGCGGAATCCCGTCTTCCTTCGGAAGGAGCAGCAGACTGTTGATTTGCTCACGAACCGTTGTGACCGTATCAAGAAACCGCTGCTTGTCTCTCCGCTCGTTTTCCAAAACGGTCACCATCTGGTCCCGGAGCAGCTTGTCGAAAAAATCCACATCGTCCGCGCTTCTGACCATTTGTTGGACAAGCCGATTGAATTCCGGAATTCCGGAGGCGAACGTCCCTATGATTTCGTTATACGTTTTCGCGCCTACGCGCTGCCTGCATCGTTTTAAACCGTTGACGGCACGGTCGAGAATCACATCCCGGGTTTTGGCGTCAGCGTCGTACACGTGATGGATCAAATGCGAGATGACCGCCCAATACAGCTCAAAAGGATTGATCAAGTCCGGCCGCCGGCCGCCGTAGGTCAAATAATACGTAAAGGGCGTCACCGCCTCGGCCTTCATATCTTCAAACATATCCGCAAAATCGTCGGCAAGCTGGTTATAGAGGCCGTAATAAAAGGTGCGTCGGTCGAAGCCTTCGTCCACGGGGGCATGAATGACGGACCGGACAATCAACCGGGAAAAGGCGGATTTCAGGATGATCGGTACATACAGCTCATCGTTCGTATAACCCGGATTCGAAAGCCGCTTTGTCCGGTCGATATCCTGGGCATGAAAAAAAGTATAGGACTGTTCGAAAAAAAGACGCTGCGTTTCCGGTCGCTGATGTCCCTTGATATACGTGTAAGCGTCCCGAAGCTCGGCGTGCACGTACCGGATCAATTCCTTGTTCGGTCCGGACAATTTCCCGGGTTCAGGCACAGTTCCGGTGAGAAGAGAGGTTCGGATCATGCGGCTGTATTGTTCTTTCTCTCGAACCGTCAAGACCGGGGAATCGAGCAGATCGTCAATAAACGGATAGGTCAAGCCGTACGAGTACCCGAGCCGGATCGCTTCATCCAGCCTGCGCTTGCGCTCCTCGGGCGGCGTATGGTCGCCCATCTCTTCGATTGCATGCAGGACAACCCCGGTAATGATTTTGACGAGCTTGCGCAGCGAGTGCTCGGCGTTCATTTCCTCCGGTATGTGTGCGGAAACGGTTTTGAGCTTGTCGATTACCCAGATTACGGCGGATTGTATCCCTTCCTTCCGGCCCCAACGGTACAGCTCGGCCAAGCTCATAAATTCCGGCTCCGCCCCCCCATTTGCGGCGGCTGAACGAATCAAATACGTTTTGACGTCGGCGACTACCCGCTGAATCCGGGTTTGGGTGGCGGGGGCATTCAACGCCTTGCCCAGATCCCGCATGTAAATATAGGAGACGCTTCGATCCAGATATCCGTCCAATTTGCCCGTATGGATCAGCCGGCGTATATAGTTGCGATAATCCCGGGAATCCGGTTTTCGAACGGCTTGTGAAAAAAAGGACCGTAGCGAGGTACGACCCCTATGGCTTTTTTTCCACAATTGAAAGTCTTTTGTCAAAGCGGGTACATAGGTTTTTTCCTTGACCTGCTCGTAAAGCGCCGCAAAATATTGAGCCGCCTTTCGCTCGGCCAGCCGATACCCCAGATCCGCTTGAAGCGCGTTTTCCTCATTCATTAGACAGTTCCCCTCGACTTCTGACGTTGGCAAACAAGAACCCGTGAAGGGATTATGTTTACATTTCTATACGTGAAAGTCGGGGTCGGGTTACGAAATCGGCCGAGATTGGGCGGTCCTACGCATAATGAACAAAATATTCGGCTTAATCATCTTGACTCGTTATCTCAACGCGACTTGTTATCGTTTGTCCCGCTGTTTAAACATGACGTCCTCCGCATTGCCGCGAAAGTACGGCTGCATTTGCCCGAAGCCCGTTACCGGGGCATAGACGCCGTCGCGTTCCGGATTCGCGTAACGGCGGAACCATTCGGACATTTCGGCACGCATGGCGGCAAGCGCCCCCTTGCATTGCGGATCGTCGATCCGGTTCTCATTCTCGTCCGGATCCGTACGCAAATCGTACAGCTCGTGCGGACCGTACGGGTACTTGTGAACATACTTCCAATCCTTCGAACGGATCATTCGCACCGGCCCGTATTCGTCGAAGACGACGACCCGTTCCCGCGGGCCGCCCCCTTCCCCTTTCAGCAGCGGCGAGAAGCTTTGCCCCGGCATCGATTGTTCGCAGGCGCGCGCCAAACCGGCGTATTCCAGCAGCGTCGGGAACACGTCGTACTGGCTGAGCAAATCGTCGCTCACCCGGCCGGACGGAATAACGCCGGGGTGGCTGAAGATCGCCGGAACTTTGACGGATGTATCGTACATGTTAAGCGGAAACGTGCCGTTCCCTTTGCCCCATATGCCGTGATGCCCCATGTTCATCCCGTTGTCGCCCATGAAGATTACAAGCGTATCGTCCCTTAAGCCGAGCTCCTCCAGCTTCGCGACGATGTCCCCGATCCCCGCATCCATCGCCGAAATGGAAGCGTAGTAGCCTCTCAGCAGCTCTTTGCGCTTCTCTCCCTGTCCTGTCGGACATGTCGGGGACTGATCCGGATGCGGCGGGAGCTCGGGCGCGGATCGAAACGGGCAATCGTCGTACAACCGCAAGTACCGCTCCGGGTGCTCCGACCGATCCCACGGGGAATGCGGCGCCGTGTAATGGACGGCCAAGTAAAACGGGTTTTCTTCCGCGCTCAGCGCCTCCAAGTATTGCAGCGCATGATCGGTGACCAAATCGGTGATATACCGGTCGGCTATCCGGACCTGGCCGTTTTCGACGATGTCCGGCTTCATGTACGAGCAGCCGCCCCGCGCGATCGTAAACCATCGGGCGAACCCTTTCTGCGGCGTCGTACTGCTTCCGAGATGCCATTTTCCGCTTAATGCGCAGCTGTAGCCGTTGGCGGCAAGCAGCTCCGTGTACGTCGTCTGCCCCTGCAAATATTCGGCCGCTTCGCCTTCGTCGCGGAAAACTCCGCTTCGGCGGACGCTGTCGGTCAAGCTCTCGCGGTCGATATTGCCCGACCGGATCCAATCGTGAACGCCGTGCTGGGACGGAATCCGCCCGGTCAAAATGGATGCGCGTGCCGGCGAGCATACCGGCGATGCGCAGAAGAAGCCGGAAAACCGCGTACCTTCCGCCGCCAACCGGTCCAGATGAGGCGTCCGAATTTCGTCGTTGCCCGCGCACCCGAGTGCCCATGCGCCGTGATCGTCGGCCAGGATGAAGACGATATTCGGTTTTTTGTCCGTTCGCGCTGAGATCATATCGATTCCCTCCGTTCTATGACGTTGTGCTCGCCGCTGCCGCTGGCGGACGCCGCCTATTGGTTCGCCCTTTCGGCGGCGATCGCCTGGTTTGCCGCTTCCTCGGCTTCCCGAAGCGCCGTGTTCACATCTTTGCTTCCGTTCAATACGGCGTCGAACACTTTCATGATCGACGATTTCACAAGCGGATCGTACTCGGTCTCCGTGTAAAAAGCGGCCGGCTTGTTCATGAAGATCGACATCAAGTTTTTCCCTTTCAGGTACGAAACGTTGCCGCCGAATTCCTGCCTCAAAGGTTCCGATTTCAACGATGACGGCCGTCCGTTCCGGACCATCTCCAGCTGCGCGCGATCGGACAGAAACGCCTCGACGACTCTGAACGCTTCTTCTTTATGCTTGCTCGGCGACGTAACGGCCAGACTGATGCCGAGCGGCGTTCGCGCCGTGCCGGGCCGTTCGCCGAATACCGGAACCGTGACCATGTCCCAATTCAAGTCTTCCTTGAAATTGCGAACCTCGTTGTTGGCCACGTACATCGCCAGCGTTTTCTCTTTGACGAACGCATTATGCCCCGATTTGAAGACCGCCGGATCCGATCCGGGAACGTCGAACAGCCGTTTTGCGGTATCGAGCACCTTTTTCCACGAATCGGTATTCACCGTCGCTTTGCCCGTCTTCGCATCGACATAAGGCAGCGAAAGCAGCGGCGCCAAAAATTGCGTCGGATCCCCGTTGAAGCCGATTCCCCTGTACTGTACACCGCCGTCCATTCTGGACACTTTCGCGGCCAAATCCGCCGCTTGTTCCCAGGTCATCCCGTCTTTCGGGTACGAAACGCCGAATTTATCGAAAATGTCTTTGTTGTAGTACAAGGCGGAGAAACCGATCGTATACGGAAGCGCGACCTGCTCCGGCTTGCCGTACGTATTTTTGACCATATCGAGCGCGCTCTGCTCGAACCGGCCAAGGTTCATTTGGAACTGCTTGATAAGCGGATCCATGTTGTAATCGAGCTTCAATCGGGTCAACACCGGAATCCGGTCCAAGCTCACCAGCACGACGTCGGGGATGTTCCCCGCCGCAATTTGTTTGTCCAGCGTATTGTCTTTGTCCTCCATCACCCAGTTTACGGAAATGTACGGGTATGTCTGTTTCAGCTCGTCCTCGATCGCTTTCCGGAACGGTTCCTCCACCCAATTTAACGGACTGCTGACCGTGATTTCGACCGGTTCGCGCTCCTTTCCTTTCGTCTCCCCCGTCCGTCCGCCGTCTTCTTCCGCCGGCTTGGCCGCTCCGCAGCCGGCAGCGACAACGACTGACAGAAGCAGTGCGGGCAGCGCGCTTCGCACCTTTTTGCGCATGTTTTTCGTTTTCCCCTTTCGTTGCAAGTGTCGGGCCTGGCCCGTATCGGACAATCGTCCCGTGATGCTATAATGAGCCTATCACGCCGGTAAGGGATGAACCATGACCCGGCTGACGGGTTTTTTAGCCGTTTTGACGATTGTCGATCAGATGAAACGGGAGGCTGTGCCGCGTGTTCGAACTCGATCCGAGCGCCGAAGGATTAAAGTTTCAGCTGCATACCCGGTGGGTACGGAATATGTTGAAGCCCCGCGATTTCACGTTTGGCCCGGTTATCAATCCGTTCCCGGTCTTCTGGCTCGTACTGGACGGCTCGCGGGAAATCGAGATCGCCGGGAAACGGTACCGGGTCGGCGAAGGCGATCTCGTCGTCTATACGCCCGGTATTCCGTACAGGCTCGTCCCCGCCTCTTCCGGCGGACTTTTTCACTACTTGTCGCTCGGCTGCGAAGCGAAGATCGGACCGTTCGGCTTGCACGAGGTATACCCGCTTCCCGAAATTACGTCCGATGCGGACAAGCGCGATTTGGAGGCGCTCGCCATGCATTGGCGGCAATTGCTCGATCGGTTCGAACGGCTCGGCGACGCATTGCGCAACCGGGAAGGAACGCCTTGGTCCGGGCTGCTGCCCGACCCGTCCACTTCGGTGCTGCTGCTGCGGCTGCAGGAGACGCTGTACCGCTGGTTCGCCGAATGTTTGGCGCTGCTGCGGCGGCGCATTCCCGAACATACGCTGAAGCTGGACCCCCGCATCGTTAGAGCTTGCGTCTATATCCGCGAGCACGTGCACGAATCGATTCGCCTGGAAGATTTGGCGTCGCAAGTATATGTAAGCCCGAGTCATTTCAATTATTTGTTCCGGCGGTCGCTCGGCCTTCCGCCCGCGGAATATTTGCGCAAGTACCGGATACAGCATGCCAAGGAGCTGCTCATTCTAACGAATTTGCCGATCGGCGAAATATCCGCGCGCGTCGGCTACGACGGGCAAAGCCAGTTCAGCCGGGCGTTCCGCAAAGCCGAAGGCAAAGGCCCGCTGGCATACCGCCGCGAATGGCAGCAGCGCGAGCCCGGCGTCTGACGGCCGGGACACCTTCGCGTGCCCGAAACCGGGCAACATAACCGAAATAGCCCGGCAGCATTCCGCTGCCGGGTGTTCCTCAAGCTCTCGGTCCCGCTCCTTCCAAGCGGCTAGCCTATTTGCCCTGCTGTTTCATTTCCTGAATGTATTTGTCGGCCTTCTCGCCCGCGACACGGAGCGCCGTGTTGACGTCCATGCCGTTCTGCGCCATTTCCTTGTTCGACTCCTGCAAAAATCCGTATATCTTCGTATCGTAAATCGTGCTCATGGGCGCGGGAGCAGGCGAGACGTTGAAAATGCCGGCCAAGTTTTTGCCGGTATATACCTTCAAATCGGCCGCGTAGCTTTTGCGCAGCTCCGGGTCTTTCCGAACCGTGAGCCGCCCGGCCTTGTTCATCGCCGTCTGCGCCTCGTCGCCAAGCAAAGTGCGCATCACCTCGAAGGCCGCCTGTTTATTTTTGGAGGCGGGCGGAATCATGAACAAATGGAAGTCGATCTGTCTCCCCAGCTTCGGACGGTCGTCGAAAGCGGGGTACGAAACCATGTCCCATTTGAACGACTTCCCGTCCCTCTCCAGCTGCGCCAAAGAATCGGTCACCGACGCGATCCAGTTCGGATTCATCGCCAGCGTCTGATCTTTGACGAATTCGTTGAACCCGTAGTTAAACTCTTTATTCGGCCCGATGTAGCCCTCCATCTCGTATAACTGCCGCAGCGCCGAAAAGATCGTTTTAAATCCTTCGGACGTGACGGTCGACTTTTCCAGCTTGTCGTCGACGACGGCAGCGAATATTGCCGCACGAGTCCTTGAGCGCACCCATCGATACGCCGATGTAACGTACGCCGCCGTCCGTCCGCGTCGCTTTCCTGGCAAGCTCGAGCGTCTGGCTCCACGTCATCCCGTCCTTCGGGTAAGAAATGCCGAGCTTGTCGAAAATTTCTTTGTTGTACAGCATGACGCCGTAATTCATCGAGAAAGGCAAGCCGCATATTTCGCCCTTCGGTCCGAACTTCTTCGGTTCGTTCAAAGCTTCCGGCTCGACCTTGCCGAGATCCGTGCCGCTCGTCTTTACCATCGACTGCAAATCTTCGCCGAAGCCGAGATCGAGCATATACTTCACATACACGTTGCTCGTCGCGACCAAATCCGGGACGACCCCGGAGGCGGCCAAATCTTCGGGGGATTTCGCCGTCAGCAGCTCGAACGTGATGTTCGGATATTTGGGCGGGGAACAGAGCAGCAGCTTGATCCCCCTCTGCCCGGCCATACCGGCAAAGGTGTCGAGCCAAGCGAAATCGTACTTTCCGTCGGACGGCTCGAATCGTTTCCAGGCGAATTCGCCGACCCGGACGCTATTTAGACCCCCCATTTTCATCCAATCCAGATCTTGCGCCCACTGGCCGGGATCGTTCTGTTCGGGGTAATACGCTGCGCCAATTTGCTGTTTCATCAAACCTATAAAACGAGCATCCACCGCTATTTGCAGCGGGTCCGCTTCGAGGCTTCGCTGCCGCTGCTGCGGGATCGCTCGCTTCCTGTACACGAAGTCGCCCGGCGCGTCGGGCTTGAGGTCGGCAGCTACATTCGGATGTTCAAGCAGATGCACGGCGGCATCACTCCCGGCAACTGGCGGGAGAAAAATGAGTAACGTTTACAAGCATGTTCCGTGCCCTATGATGGTATCGGGCATAGAGGTCTTCCATTCGTTCGGCGGATGCATGCATGCGGCGAACCTCCTTGTAACGTCGCATCCGATTAGACACCGGAAGCAGCGAAATAGCCACATCGAATCGAAAAAAAGGAAAGAGCGATATCGTATGGCGCGGTCCCCGTGCGGATTTCGCGCTCAATGAAAAAAAGCCGCCAATTCGTCGGCGGCAGTACGGGACCCGTTAACCCAATACGATAAAAATTAGGTTATGAGATTCGCTTTCATTAGGGAGGCAATCTGTTGTTCGTCTCCATTCGGAATCCGTTCCAGTTGCGCAATGACCAGTTCCTGCCGTTGTACTGGATGGTTTTGACTTAGCTTTGCCTTGCCCTCGATCTTGTCGATTTTCAGTTTGAATCCTTGAATCCCTTTACTCATCCCAGCGAGAAAATCGGCGTCTACATCCTTCAAGCCGTATGAACTATTCGGGGCTTCGTACTTCAGTACCATGTCATGCAAGGAATCCAACAATTCTTGTTCGTCTTCGATCAGTTCGACTTCGCCGTATACATGTACGGCCACATAATTCCATGTCGGAACTGCCGTGTTCGTCTCATACCAGGAGGGGGAGATGTAGCAATGAGGTCCGTGAAAAACAGCCAGGACCCGTTGATTGTTCATATCCTTCCATTGAGGGTTCGGACGGGCAAAGTGCCCGTATACATATTTGTTTTCCCGATCCAAAAGTAAAGGTAAATGAGTAGCGAAGGGATCTCCATTGTGTTGAGAAAACAAGGTCGCAAAACTATGCTCCTTGATAATGTCGTAACAGACGGTTACATCTTCGATTTGAAAGTGCGAAGGAATATACATCGTATCCCGCCTTTACTAAAGTGATGTCAGTGTTTTGGTCAAAATATAATCGATTTGTTCTTCGTCACCCATATAAAAAGAGTGAGCTCCCGTTTGAACAAATCCCATTTTTTTATAAAAGTCAATTGCGTTCTCATTTTTCTCCCAAACCCCTAGCCAAATCATCGTTTTGTTTTGACTTTTGGCTATTTCCATCGCTTTGTTTAGTAAATATGCGCCAAGCCCTTTTCTTTGAAATTTGTTTCTGATATAAATCCTCTCGATTTCGAGCGACGCATCGCCCATATTTTCGGATTGGGCCTCATTGCTGTTTACCTTTAAATATCCGGCAAGCTCTTCATTGAAGTAGATGAAGAAAAATTCCGAAAAAAGATTGGACAATTCCTTTTCCAGCTGCTTGGAGTTAAACGCTCTTTCCAAGTAAGCTTTCATAGTTTCGGGCGAGTTTTGATCCTTGAACGTATCGTTGAACGTTTCAATGCTGATCTCTTGGAGTATTCGTAAATCTTCACGGCTGCACTTTTGGATTTTAACAGTCATTTTAAGACAGAGCTCCTTTGCATCCAATCAATAATGTCTCTTGTTCCCCTTTTTTACAAATTCCCAGTCCACTTCCACATTTTTTCTGACTCTATGAAGAAGATGCGACAAAGTCTCTGCTTCTCGCTCGGAAAATCCCGCCAATGCGGCACGATTCGAATGATCGTTTTCTCTTTTTATGAAAGGATATACAGTCTTCCCTTTTTCCGTCGGAAAAAGTTTATTTATTTTTTTGTTATGTTCGTCGTCTTTCTTTTCAATAAAGCCGTTCATTTCCAGCTTTTGCACGGCACGAGCTGCGGTTGTTCGGTCTACTTTAATCATTTCGGCCAACTTTTCTTGAATGATTCCCGGGTTTTCACATATTCGGACAAGGTACAAATACTGTCCTTTCGTAAGGTCATATTCTTTAAATTCGATATTGCTTATGGAATCTAACGCCCTGGCGATCATTCCAATTTCACGCAGGATGTCCTTCATCTATGCAGCTCCATCCACTCTTATTGCCAACCGATGCTTGTTATTCATAATAACTTATTTTTGTTGCATTTACAACAAAACAACTTCAGGCAGGCGAATGCGGGACCATATCCGAAAGACCGGCTTAGGTAGGCTGCCCGTATGTTGGGCGCGCTCCAGTTCTTCGGCAACGATGCGGATGCCCCGTTCAATCTCTTGCTCGTCGGTCCGAATGATGCTGAGGCGCAGCAAGTTAAGCTTGGGGAACGAAGAAAGGAACTGCCTGTCGGCGGCCAGTACGTCAACGCCGCGATTTTCCAATCGCTTTCCTTTAGATGTCGGATGCGACGGCCGTCTGGGAGGTATCGCAGCGGTCGGGCAGCTGCAGCTCCTTCAGCCTTTCTTCGGCCTGCTGCTTTCGGCATTCGTCCTGCACGAGTCGATTGGCTGGCCGATCTTTATCGTTAATACCGGTGTCGTACTGTGCGTGGCGTTCGCGCGGCGATTCGCATCGAAATAAGAGCAAAAAAATCCGCGATTTAACGCGGATCCGTAGGTTTATGTTCTTGTCCCCACTGTAACGGGCACTGTCGGGGCCGGGCAAGGCCGACGGCGGCGCCCGCACGCCGCCGCACACCTCGAAGCGTTCCGCCGCTCAGCCGGACATCTCCCTCTGCATGCGCCGGTATTGGACCGGAGACAAGTGTACCATTTCCTTGAACATGCGGCCGAAATACGCGATGCTGTCGAAGCCGACCTGCTCGGCAATGCGCAGCACCTTCCAGTCCGTTTCCCGCAGCAGCCGCTTCGCCTCGTTCATCCGGACGTGATTGACGTAATCGACGAAAGAAAACCCGGTAATTTCTTTAAACACCCGGCTCAAATAATAAGGGCTTATATAAAACGTTTCCGACAAACGGGTCAGCGTAAGAGGTTCGGCGTAGTGGACGTCGATATATGCCGTAATGTCCGCCACCTTGCGGTGAAGCGGAGAATCCTCGGGCGGCACCGCTTCCGCATATTTGCCGCAGCAGCGGGCCAGGTGGACGAGCAGCTCGACGACGAGCGCCTTCAGGCACAGCTCGTAGCCGTCCGATTTGCTCCTCATCTCCGCGATGGCGCGCAGCAGGAGCGCTTCCGCATACTTGCGGTCCTCTTCCTTCAGGCGAAGCGTCGGGTTCGGGCTGCGGAACGGTTTCAGCAGGTCCAGCTTCGACTCCTTCGCCCGCGACCGCTCCAGAAACGTGTCGGTGAAATTGAGAACGACGCGCTGGTGTTGGAGAGCGCCGGCAAAAAGCGTGCGATGGAGCACAAATTTGGGGACGAAAACGAGATCGCCCTGATTCACCGAATAGACGCGGTCTTTGATGAAATACGATCGCCGCCCTTTGAGCAAATAATAGACCTCGTACTGGTCATGGACGTGTCCGGTAATATTGTACGGGCCGTTCTTGTGCGAATAGGACAACAGAAATTCGTCGTCGGTATAGCCGTAATGGTCGACGATGCTGGTGTCGGCTAAAGACAACGCGCCCCCTCCTTACGTTGCGCAGATCGGATACCCAAATTATAACAAAGGTCGCTCGCGGAAAGTACGCAAAATAGGTAAAGAAAATTTTAAAATTCGCAATATTCTGTACAGATTCCGTTTCGGCCCGTGCGCTACGATAGGAGCAGCCCGACAGATCGCGGGAAAGCCGCGGAATCTGGTCCGGTACAACGCGATACCGCTTTACCTTGCGGCGGGAAGCACGATGAAAGCGACCCGACACCTCTATAGAAACGGAGAGGCGGACTATGACCTTGCGCCTGTATCTGATTCGCCACGCGCAGCCTGCGAGCCAGGAGCCCGGCTACGACGGGGGACCGAACCCTCCGCTCGGCCGGAAAGGACGGCTTCAGGCGGAGCGGGTCGGCGGTCAAATGAAGCTTTGGGGCGTCGACGCGATTTACTCCAGTTGCATGCAGCGGACGCTGGAGACGGCTCGGCCGATTTACGAGCAAACGGGGGCTCCGTGGTACGTATGGCCCGCTCTGAGCGAAACGGACCGGCGAGGCTGGCCGCGAATCCGGGAACGCCTGGCGGCGGGGCGGATCGCGGCGGAGAGGTCCGCGGAAGCCGGGCTGAGGCTCGCTCACCCGAACCATATTCCGTTAAGCGCGCTGCGGGAGCGGTTCGGCACATTCGAGGCGGACCAGCCTTTTCCGTGGCCGGACGAATGGTGGCTTCCGCTGGAGGACGAAACCCGCGAGCAGGCCTACGGGAGAGCCGAACAAGCGCTGCGCCATCTTGTTGATCGCTACCGCGGGACGGACGCGCGCATCGCCGTCGTCTGCCACGGCGCGCTCGGCTCCGTGCTGCTGTCGCTGCTCGCGGGCTGTCCTCCGGTCGATCACAACACGTTCAGCCAAGCCCATGCCGCGATATCGGCCGCCGATGTGCTCGAAAGCCATACGCAACTTCGATTCGTCAACTACGTAGGCCATCTGGAGCCGGAGGATGTGACCGAGGGCGTCGATTTCAGCCGGCCCGGCTAATACCCGCAACCCGTATCGCATACCGATTCCTTCAAGGGGAGATAGCGAATGATTGGCAAAAACCGAACGTACGCCGTAACGCTGTGTATGCTCGTTGCCTTAACCGCCGCTTCGGCCGGCTGCCAGCAGTCCGGGAAAACGCCGACCGCAAGCGCGCCGCCGGCGGAAGAGCCGATCGGCACCGAGCCGGTCAAGCTGACCGTATTCAAAGGCCAGGCAATCAGCGACGAAGAGTGGGATCAGATGCTCGTTCAGCCGCTCAAGAAAAAATATCCGCACATTACGCTCGAGCCGCTGAGCGGCAATTTGCCCGATATCGTCGCTTCGGGCGTCGTCCCCGATTTGCTGACGCAATTTAACGGGTATGTGACCGACTTTATTCCATATCATTTATTAACGGACTTGACTCCCCTTCTTGCGAAGCACAAAATCGACTTGAATCGGTTCGACCCCGTTTACCTGGACGCCCTGCGGGTGCTGTCGGACAAAGGAGAACTGTACGGCCTTCCGTATTCGACCCAATTCAACGCGCTGTACTACAACAAAGATTTGTTCGACCGGTTCGGCGTCGCCTATCCGAAGGACGGCATGACTTGGGAGGATGCGGCGCAATTGGCCGAAAAGCTGACCCGCCTGGAAGGGGGAACCCAGTACGTCGGGCTCAGCTACGAGCATATTTCCCGGCTCTCCTCCTCGTTGTCGCCCGATATCGTCGATATGAGGAAGGAGAAGGCCACCGTCAACAACGAGTTGTGGAAAAAGGTGTTCGAGCTCGGACACCGGATCAATTCGATTCCGGGCAATGTGACGACCGGCAACGACGAGTTTATCAAAAACCGCAGAGTGGCGATGTACGCGACCGTCAATTTGCTGACCAAGCTGACCGATGCGGTCAAAAGCGGGCTGAACGTCGGCCTCGCGCAATATCCGAGCTTCAAGGAGCAGCCGAACGTATACGGCTACGTGGACGCGCACTATATGCTCGTCTCCCGGCAAAGCAAATACAAGGATCAGGCGATGCAGGTCATCGAGCTGTTTACGTCCGACGAGGTGCAGCGGCTGATGACCCGCAAGTTCGCCCGCCTCTCCCCGCTGCAGAACGCCGAGCTGAAAAAGCAGCTGGCCGCCGACATCCCGCAATTCGCGGGCATCGACCTCGGCCCGATTTTCAAAAGCAAGCCTTCCCCGGCGCCGGCTTTCTCGAAACATTACCGGGACGCGCGGAAGCTATTGATGGCCAAGTTCGACGAATACAACGAAGGGCAAAAAGACGTCAATACGGCGCTGCGGGAAGCCGAAGAAGGAATCAACAAAATGATAAGCGGCGTCAACTGACCGCTGTTCGCCGCCGAATCCGGCAGCGGCCGCCGCATTCGGGAGGTGCCGGCTTGAAAGCTTTGCTGATCTCGGACATACACGCGAACATTTATGCGCTGGAAGCCGTATGGAGGGCCGAACGCGACAGCGACGTCGTATACTGTGCCGGAGACCTGGTCGATTACGGCCCGTTTCCGCGCGAAGTGCTCGACTGGGTGCGGGAGCATCGGGCGATATGCGTGCAGGGGAACCATGACCGGGCGGTCGCCGCCGCTTACCGCGACGGCGAAACGCTGTGGAGCCTGGCCGACGAGGAGCTTCACTGGAAACATTGCAACGCCCGCCTGCTGACCGAGGAGGACGTACGGTTTCTGGAGGCGCTGCCCGAATCCGTGCCCTTTCTGCTCGATTCCGTCGGCTACAGCCTTCAACATATGTACGTCGGGTACGAGACGATCGTCAGCCTGCCGCAGTTTGAGGAATATTGGCAGATGCGAACGTCGGGGGAAAGCGGCGTTCGCGAAGCGCCGGAGCGGCGGCTCGTCTTCGGCCACACGCATCGCCGATGCGTCCATTATTTGAGCGACCGCGAGCTGTGGCTCAATCCGGGGAGCCTGTCGTACCGCAGAAAGGACGATCCGACCCGAATCGCCCATTACATAACGATTTCGGACGACCGCATGGAGCTGAAAAGCGCGGACTACGATCGCTCTCCGCTATACCGGACCGTATCCGGCATGAAGTTAAACGAAGCGGAAAAAACGAAGGCGTTAGGATTTTTCCGGTAACCGAAACGATCGAACGGGAAAAGCTGCCTGTTCGGGCAGCTTTTTCAGGCGGGATCGAAATCCCGGCATTATTCGTTTGCGGTTCTGAACGAAAACGTGCAGGACCGTCAACGCTTTTCCGCATTAAAAATGCTCGATTACCCATTTGCGAACGGAGGGCAGCCGGTACAGAACGGCCGCCTGTTTCAGATTCAATAGCCCCACTTCGACCGATGTCTCGATATAACCGACGATCTGATCAAACGTAAAAACAGCAAGCTGTTCGTTCAAATCTTTCTTTTCGTACTCCATATCGGCCACTACATAAGGAATGAATGCTTCAACATCTTTGGAACGAACCTCCTGCAAATCAACGATTGCCGGAAAATAACCGAGCCTTTTTCTCAAGTCGTCCGCAAAGCCGTAGTATTCCAACAATGTCCCGTTAAGCAATCGGAAATCGTTATGGTACAAATGGTGCAATTCTTTATTGGCTTCCATTCGGTTCCTCAACCAAGGCAGATTAAAGCCTTTCAGCCATAGATCGTCGGCGATTAAATGCGTAAAATACCCCAATATATAATGACTTTCCACTTGCGAACTATATGTATGCAAAAATCCTTTATAATCAATGCATCTCGAGTAATCTTGCAGATCGCCTTTAAAGAAATGCGATTCGTTTTTAGTTGAAACGGCATCCGGAGCGATGCTTCCGAGCAAAAACGGCGTTCGATCTTCGATCGACAGAGACTCCGCAATTTTGTTGGCAATAATCAAGTGCATGATTCTGGAACCCATGTTTCCCCTCACCCCTCGACTTCTCTGCATACAACTACAATTTAAGGCTATTGCCCAACGATCGCCGCCGGAAAAGGACACCTTCATTGTATCACGGAGATCCGTTGCCAATGACTGATTTATGACTGATGTTGACTGATACATACAAGGTTTAACGAAAAAGCGCCATCGCGATCGTCAAGATCGGATAGCGCCATTCGTTTCATACTAAATCAACGCCGTCCCCACTGGTCGAGCAGATCGCGCGAAGCGGCCAGCAGCGTGCGCCGCGCTTCGGCCCATGCCGGTTCCGGCAAATCGGCTTCGGCCGCAATTTCGGCAAACCGCTCCATAAATTCGCCCGCTTTGTCCGCGTTCCCATTGCCGATAAAACGGGACGCCTGGCGCAGACTGCCGTTCAGCCGCGCATACAGCGACTGCGGGATCGTTTGCCGCTCGCGCAGCGTTTCCACCTCCGCCGCCAGCTTGTCCGCGGTTGCGCGAACGACGATTTCGAGCCCGTCGCCCCGCACCGTCTCGCCTCGTACCGTTAGTTCCGGGTAGATCGTCGTTTTGCCGGGGGCGAGCCCTTCCAACTCGCCGTAGACGACGCTCGCCACGGTCGGATCGCCGACGTTCCAGCGAACTCGGACGTCCGGTCCGGCCAAATCGACGGGGCGGCCGTTTCTCCAGGCGGCTTCCAGCCGAATCGGCTTGCGCTCCCCCCATCCGACGACGCCGTCCCCCGCGTCGAAGGCGACGGTTCCGAGACGGATCGGCATATAGGCGATATCTTTCGAATTCGACGCGTAATACAAGCTGCCGTCGCGATCCAGGGCGAGCAGCGTCGTCGATTTGGCAAACTGCTCGTAATCGAGCGTCTGCGGGTCGATGACGGTGACGGACAAGCCGACGTTCGTATACAGCAAACCGTCCGCCCCGAAATACAAGTAAATCGGCCGCCACTGGCTCTTATCCGGTTCGATGTTGTAGATCACCCGGCTTTTGACGACATCCAGCGTATCCGGATCGAGCGCGAATATCGTGCCGAGGCTGGCCCCCCAAAGCAGTCCGTCGGGGCCGAATGCCAAATCGCCGATGACGAGCGGCCCCGGCAATCCGGGAATGTCAAGCGTCCGCTCCGCCAATTTCCGCTCGCCGGCCACGTCCCAGACGAACAGCTTCGCTTCGCTTTCCGTCGGAGCGATGCCGAGCCCGCCGAAAACGGACGTGCTCCCGTACAATTTGCCGTCTCGGTACGCCATTCCGATAACGCTTTGATTCGGCACGACCCGGCTGTGGTCGTATTCGTTCCACGTTCCGTAGACGCCGTCGTATACGGTCAGCGTGCCGCCCAGCTTGCCGTACGCCGGTATCGTGCCGATAAACAGCCTCCTTCCGTCCGACTCGAAAATGAACGGCCGGTCCTGCCCGCCGACGATATGGGCCGGGTGGGGGTTTTGTTCCGGGAGGCTGCCGAATTTCCACGGCTGCGCCGGGTCGTATTCGTAAATGCGGGCGCCGGCATAAACGCCGAAATACACTTTGTCGCCCAAGTAGCCGACGCCCTCGACCTGATGCAAGCCCTGCTCCTGCACGTCGAACCGGCGATATACCGTGTCGTACACCGATACGCCCTTGTGATAGCCTCCGACGTATAAATGACCGTCCGGCCCGTAGCTCATCGACTGCATCGCGACCCCCTGCGCGTCCATATCGAGCTTCGGCGTTTCGACCGCTCCGCTCTGCGGATCGTATACGAAATATTCGCCGTTCAGCGTAACGCCGAGCAATACCGTCCGCCCGGCGAGCGGCCCCGCATCCGGTACCCCCCACGCGAGCGCTTTGACGTCCGAGTCCTGCATGTAGTCCGGCAAAGCCGCCGTTTCGGTCCGCGCGTTCGTCGTCAAATCGTAGCGATACAGCTTGTCCGCGTATTTGTAATAGATGTATCGCCCGTCGATCGGATAAGGGGGGGATACCTCGCCGCTGTACGGAAAGCCGCCGATCGTCGCATGCGTCGCTTCGTCGAGCACGAACGCGAACCGGCTGCTTTCCACAAACAGTTTCCCGCCGTAGATGCGCGTATCCTGGATAAAGGTGCCTTTGCTCGTCGTCGGAATTTCGAGCTTCTCCCCGGTCTGCCGGTCGTAGCGGACGAGCATCCGCGTTTCGGTTCCGCTGTAAGGACCGACGCCGACGTAGAGGTAGCGGTCCGTTACGCCGACGCCTTCGGCATAGTCTTTGCCCGCTTTCATATTGCCGAGATCGCGGATCGCGCCCGTTTCGATCGCGTATTCGAACACCTTCGCCCCCGGATAGGTCGCTCCGTACAAATAGTTGCCGTCCGGAGACGGCTGCAGCGACCAGACGAATTTGCCGGAAGGATTGACGCCCAGATCGGTTAGCGTTTGCGCTGCCGGATCGTATTTGTACAAGCGGCCGTTGTTGGAGCTGGCGAAATACACGTTGCGGTCCGCGCCGATCGCCATCGCCCATACGATGTTCGTGCCCGGCACCCGGGCGGCGAATTTCCGTTCGCCGGTCCACGCGTCGAGCGCATAAAACGTACCCGGCGCCCCGTTGGAATAAAAATACGTTTCCATGCGGCCGTTCGCCGTCATTCCGATTGCCGCCGCTTGTCCGAGCTGAAGCGGCACCGCATCCGGGATGATGACCGGGTCGCCGAAATTGCCGCGGACATTCGCGTCTCTGCGCACGAGCCGCACATTGTCGAAGTACGCATCGCACATCTCCGTAACGCCGCAGTACAGCAGCACGCGAACGGAAGCCGTTCCGGCCGGCGCCGTGCCGTCCGTCTGCAAATCGAACCAGGCGCCGTTCGTCGGCTGGATGAACATTCCGTCGCGGCTCAACCGCTGACCGGACGCATTCAAATATTCCACATGCATTTGCCCGCCGCCGCTGGCGACGTTCACTTTCGACGTCGCACGGAACATATCGCCCGGCTGCGCCGGCACGGATTCGCTGTATACCCCGGCGCTTTTATCGGCCCACGAGTCCCGAATGCGCAGCGAGTAGCCGCCTTCGAACTTGACCGTCGGCGACAGCGAAGCTTCGCTGCCGACATACGGCGTCCAGCCGGGAATCGCGCCGCCCGGCGCGCCTTGCTCGAAATCCCCGTTTGCCGGCATATTCCCGTTCGCGTTTGCCGCTCCCGGGCTCGATACGGCGACGACGGAGCTTATCAGAAAAACGATCATTGCGTATACCATCGGCAGAGCCTTCCGTTTGCGGGCCGTTTTCATCGGTTCAACCACTCCCTTTCCAGGTTCGTTGCGTTGCGGCCGTCAGCCGGCGTCGTCCGGCACGTAGGTCCATAGCGCCGAATCGTCCGACATATAAAGGCGACCGCTCGAATCCTGCGTCAAATACCGGAATCCGTCGCCGAGCATCGTCCACTCCATCGTTTCCGGACGAATGCGAAAAAACTTCCGCTTCGCGTTCGTGCCGTATACGTTGCCGTCCCGGCCGATCGCCAGGTCGGCGTCCGCCCATACCGTCTCGTTCGTCTCGTTGCGCGGCAGCTTCGCCTCCAAGTACGCGATCGCGCCGGTCGCGGGATCGAATTTGAACAGATGATCGTCGGCGATCCCCCAAACGAGCCCGTCGGGTCCGTCCAGCAAACCGCTGACCGTGCCGCGGCCCGCGACCGGGACGATCTCGAGCGTTTTCTCCCCGGCGGCCGGATCGAAGACGAACAGCTTGCCCGAGCTTTCCGTCGGACCGCTCGTCCCGAGTCCGCCGTATATCGTCGTTCCTCCGTATACAAGTCCGTTTTTGTACAGCAGCGAAACGACTCCTTGGTCGCGAACGATATTTTTGTACACCTGCGTCTGACCTGTCGCCATATCGTAAACGGCAAGCGCTCCTTGCAGCGAATGCGTGTCGGGCACGGTGCCGACAAACAGCTTGCCGAGCGGCTCCGCCCCGACAATCGCAAACGGTCTGTCCTGCCCGTACGGCGCCAGACTGAACAATTTGCGCGGGTTCCGGGCGCTCCACGGCTGGGCCGGATCGTATTCGTAAAGCTCCGCGTTGCCGTAAATGCCGGCATATACGTTTCCGCGGAAGCCGGCGATCGACTCGGCCTGGCCGAATTCCTTCGTCTCGGAAAACGTTCCGCCCGCGCAATCGTACGATGCGAAGCCGAGCATGTAGCCGCCGGCGTATACGCGGCCGTCTTCCGCGCCGTACAGGCTGCGAATATGGACCGGGGCGCCCGCATGTCCGATCTTCCGTTCGACCGTGCGGCCGGTCGTTTTGTTATAGAGCAGCAGGCGCCCTCCCTCCGTCGACGAAACCATCGTATGTCCCGGCCACTGCGGATCGCGCAGCTCCACGAACTTGGCATCATGGAAGTGAAGCGCTTTCACCGGTTCGTCCGGAAACCGGTCCTCGAACGTCCGGGTCGCCACATTGTACGCGCGCAGCCGCTTGCCGCCCATATAAACGCGCTCGCCGTCCCCGGGCATGACCGCGACCGTTTTGCAGCCCAACCCGATTCCCCCGTCCGGGTCGTAATATTCGACGGTTTCCGTCGCCGTATCGACGATAAGCAGGTGATCGGGCTTGCTTAACCGGATAAACAGCTTGCCGAGACCGTAGCCCATGCAAAAGACCGAGGAGTATTTCGAATACGCATGCGGCAAAAGCTTGGCGAGCAGCTCCTCCTTATGTCCGGTTGCGATATCGTAGCGGACCAGACGGGCCGTTTGCCGGCCGAGTCCGGCGTAAAGCGCGTTTCGGAGCGGGTCGTACGCGAGCGAATCGAGATACTTTTCTTCCTCGTGCATTCGCCCGAGATTGCGCACTTCGTTCGCGGCCGGATCGTAGGCAAACAATGTCGCGTTCGGGTATGTACCGGTGTATACAATGCCGTCATCGCTTTCCGTCAAATAGTAGACGACCGTCTCTTCGCCGAGCCTTCCCAAATCCGTCAGCCGGTCGTCTCCCGGCTTGTACCGGTACAAGCGGCCGTTGCCGTACGTCCCGATATACACCGTTCCGTCGCTCGCCTGCTTCAGTCCCCAAGCTCCGTCAACGCCGGGCATGTCGATCGAGGCGACGATATCTCCCGTCATCGCGTCGGCGACGGCGAAAACCGTGCTGTCGTCCCCTCCTTTGATAACGGTGTAGACGACCGTTCTCCCCCGTTCGTCGCAGCCGATCGCGCTCCCGTTGTTAATCAGCAGACTGAGCGCGGTACCTTTCCTCTCCAACGTCCCCATTTCCGAAACCTCCAATACGATACGTTCGATTCGAATTTCGGATCGTGCCCTGCAGGCGCTCCCCCGGTCGTTCGTCCGGCTTACGTATATGCCGCGAGCGGCGTTCCGATACGAAGGCGCCTCGGCGGACATGTCCCGGATTCCACATCCCAACCGACGATTTCCGTTCGATCCCCCCTTACGTTTACTCTTTGGTATCCTTTGGTGTACTAAAAGTATATGTTCTGCCCTGTTTTTCTGTCAATCATCATTTTTCAATGGGACTGATCCAACCTTCGCAGCATTTTGTATACTTAAGGGAACTAATAAAAAAGGACGTCCCCTCCCGAAGGATGGTAACGTCCTCTGTCAACGTATTGGAGACCGCCCGCCGCGCCGGCTCAGCGCGTCTGCCTGAGACAAATGCGCCGCTTCATGGCGACGGCGATTTCTTTCGCCAGCGTGCGCGCGGCTTCGCGGTTTTCGGCTTCGTCGTACTCCGTTTTGTAGTAGAAGGTAAGCGTATCTTCCGGGTCTTCGCTGCGAACCTACAAGTACATCGCGTCGACGCAGCGAATCGTGAAACGATGCTTCGCCGCGCAGTTCGCAAAAACGTCCTTGGCCGCCTGTTTATCGAAATCGGGCACCGCTTGCTCCCCGCCTTTCTCCGTTTTGGATGTACAGCCGGAACCGTAGACGATCGAGCGGATTCGCTCTTCGCTAAGCCGGTAGCCTTCCGCCAGCTCGGCAATGCCGATTCCGTCGCGATACGAGCCGACGATTTGCTCGTTCCGCTTGTCGAGCTCTTCGCGTATTCCCGTTGCGATCCCCCAGCCGTCCCGCCGCTTTTTCGGAATGTAGATGTAGGCGCCCTCGATATACGCTTGAATTTCGTTTATCAGTTCGGTCGGTAACACCCGACTCGCGTTCACGTATGTTTTATCCTTCCCAAATCGGCTCACCTCCCGCATTTGTTGTTACCATTGTGGCATGACGCACGCTTCCCATCAAGATCGAGAACGGTACTGGAAAAAGCTTGAGCGTCCGTCTATCGGGCTCGCGCAAAAGGAGCAAGCCTAGTTGCCGCCGCTCTGCGAATCGGAGCTGTGCACGGCAGAAGCTCTAACCGCCGAGGCTGGGCTACCGGAGCCCATTAGCGGCCGCCATGTCCGTTAGACATTTGGAACACAGGGGCCCGTCCCGCCGCCGCCCCATGCTCGCCCCCCGCTCCAACTCCCGTCGGCGCCGGCGCATTCGCCGTGCCCCGCCGCCGGCAGCAGAAAACCGCTGTGGCTTTGGCGCTTAAGCGAAGGACGGGATGGACCTTATTGGTTGTGCCGGAACGGCAGCGGAGCGGGGAATGAAATGGAAAAGCTCCCGCTAATTTCGGTCGATTCCCGTTTCCGGGCAAAACAACAGGAAAACGTCCCGCTATATTCGTCCAAACCGCGCTTTTCGCCGATACAGCGCCATTTTACCTGGAGCTTTTCCATGTATTTCGAAACGTCGCCTGTAGGAGAGCGAGTTAACTGGAGGTTTTCCCGTTCATTCGATATTCGAATCCAACGCCCGGCAGGATCAGGATACGCCGAACGCAGAAACGAAAGGCGCCGCTCGCCCCATGCTTTAGCGTACTTTCCGTTTAGACACCTGTAAAGAGACGCAATGCTCTATTTGCACAACCTCGTACCCTTCGCCAGCCGACCGGCATCGGTAACGAATACCAACGAGATGATCGAAAAGATGTAATTTCTGTGGTTCAGAAGAAAAAGCCGCCGGTTTGAACTTGAACCGGCAGCTTTCCGATGCACCGAACGGAACGGGCTGTCCATGCGGCTTTCCATGCAGCTTTCCATGCGGCTTCCATGCGACTTTCCAAGCAGCTTTCATGCGGCTTCCCTGCGTCTTTCCAAGTAGCTTTCAACGCAGCTTTCTATGCAGCTTTCTATGCAGCTTTCAACGCCGCTTTCAACCAGCATTCATGCCGCGGCTATCCGCCTCTCCATCGCGCCTCCCGCCCATCAAGCGGAATCAGCGCTCGAACAGCTGCTCCCGATGCGGCCCGACGGATATTTGCCGCACGGGCACGCCGATCAGCCCCTCCAGCCGCAGCACGTACGCCTGCGCCTCCGCCGGCAGCTTGTCGAACAAACGGACGTCGTCGATCGCCGTCCGCCAGCCCGGCATCGTTTCGTATACGGGCTGCGCCGACTCGAGCAGCCGGTTTACCGGAAATTCCGTCGTCACCGTGCCGGAGGCGTCCCGGTACCCGGTGCAGATCGGAATTTCGTCCAAATAGCCGAGCACGTCGAGGTTCGTCAGCGCCACCTCGGTCGCCCCCTGCACCATGCAGCCGTACCGCGTCGCGACCGCATCGAACCAGCCGACCCGCCGCGGACGGCCGGTCGTCACTCCGTATTCGCCGGCGGAGCCGCCGCGCTTCCGCAGCTCCTCCGCTTCGGCGCCGTGCAGCTCCGTCACGAACGGCCCGGTTCCGACGCAGCTCGAATACGCCTTCGTCACCGCGATGACGCGGCTGATCGCGTAAGGCGGCAGCCCCGCACCGACGGCGGCGAACCCGGCCAGCGTCGAGGAGGACGTCGAATACGGGTAAATGCCGTGATCCGGGTCGCGCAGCGCGCCGAGCTGCCCTTCGACCAGGATCGATTCGCCCCGCCGCCACGCCTCCTGCAGCAGCTCGGTCGTATTGCAGACGAACGGCTTCAGCCGCTCCCGATTCCGCCGCAGCTCGGCGGCCAGCGCCTCCGCGTCCGCCTCCGGCTTGCCGTACAGATGGCGGAGCAGCACGTTTTTCGACGCGAGCGCCGCCTTCACCCTTTCCAGCAGCCGGTCGTCGTCGTACAAATCGGCGACCTGGACGCCGAGCTTCAAATATTTGTCCGCGTAAAACGGCGCGATTCCTTTTTTCGTCGAGCCGAACTGCCGCTCCCCGAGCCGCTCCTCCTCCAAGCCGTCGAACAGGCGGTGAACCGGGAGGACGAGCTGGGCCCGCTCCGACAGCCGGATATCCGGCGCGGGAACGCCTTTGCCGAGCAGGTCGTCCAGCTCCGCGAAAAAATCGCCGATATCGAACGCCACGCCCGGACCGATCACGTTGACGGTGCCCGGACTGCAAACGCCCGACGGCAGCAAGTGGAGCGCGATTTTCCCGTATTCGTTTATGATCGTATGCCCGGCGTTGCCGCCGCCCTGAAACCGGACAACGTAGTTGCTCGATCCGGCGAGCGCGTCCGTCAGCTTGCCTTTCCCCTCGTCTCCCCAATTCGCGCCTACGATCGCTGTAACCGGCATATGCCTTTCCCCTTCCGATCTTGTCATCTTCGTTACAGCCTCATTATAATGAACGTATGAATATAAATAAAATGAATAGAATTAATAGCTGATATTAATCAAACTTTTAGCAAAAGGAAGTTGCGGCCATGATCGAAAATATGGAATGGTACCGGGCGTTTTACGAGGTCGCGCAGACGGGCAGCTTTTCGAAAGCGGCCGAACGGATGTTCATTACGCAGCCGGCCGTCAGCCATGCGATCAAGCAGCTCGAATTCCGGCTCGGCGGCGCGCTGTTTTTCCGCACGTCGCGCGGCGTCAAGCTGACGGCGGAAGGCGAAGTGCTGCTGAAGTTCGTCTCCCAGGCGCACCATTTTCTCGAGAACGGGGAGAAAAAAATCGCCGAAATGCGCAGCCTGATGGCCGGCGAAGTGAAAATCGGGGCGGGCGACACGCTGTGCCGCTACTATTTGCTGCCGCATCTCGATTCGTTTCACAGGCAGTACCCGGACGTAAAAATCCAGGTGACGAACCGGACGACGCGGGAAACGATCGCGCTGCTGAAGGAAGGCCGGATCGATTTCGGCATCGTCAATTTGCCGATCGACGAGCGGCAGCTGCTCGTGCGCGAAAGCATGACGCTGCACGACTGCTTCGTCGCCGGACCGGCGCATGCGGGCGGCGGTGCGGAGCGCGCGGTCACGTGGGAGCGGCTCGCCGGCATGCCGCTGCTCATGCTCGAAAAAGGCAGCAGCATACGCCGCCACGCGGACGCATTCGCCGAGCGGCAGGGCGTGCGCCTGCAGCCGGAAATCGAGCTCGGCAGCATCGAGCTGATCGTCCAGTTCGCGCGCATCGGCCTCGGCGTCGGCTGCGTCATCCGCGAGTTCGTCCTGGGCGAGCTGGCGGACGGGACGCTGCGCGAGCTTCCGCTCGAGCCCGCTTTGCCGGCCCGGCGGATCGGCCTCGTGACGCTGCGCGACGTTCCGCTGTCCGTGGCGGCGCAGCGGCTGCTGGCGCTGCTTCCTTGAGCCGGCGGCGGCCCGATGCATATTCCGAATCGGTTAGGCAAAAAATGGGTATGTTCAACAACAATGCCCAGGAGGACTGCCACAATGAATTCGGATCAAACGCAAGGGACCGCCGGAGCCGGAGGCGCGGCCGATTCCCGCATGGGTGAAGGCGAGACGGCGATGACGCTCACCGACCGCCAAGGCCATCCGATCTCGGACAACCAAAATATTCGCACCGTCGGAAGCCGCGGACCATCGACGCTGGAAAACTATCATTTTCTGGAAAAAATATCGCATTTCGACCGCGAACGCATTCCCGAGCGCGTCGTCCACGCCCGCGGCGCCGGGGCACACGGCTATTTCGAAGCGTACGGCAAAGTCGGCGACAAGCCGATCTCCGATTATACGCGGGCGAAGCTGTTTCAGGAGGCGGGCAAGCGCACCCCCGTGTTCGTCCGCTTCTCGACCGTCGTGCACGGCGGCCATTCGCCGGAGACGCTGCGCGACCCGCGCGGGTTCGCCGTCAAATTTTACACCGAGGACGGCAACTGGGATTTGGTCGGCAACAACCTGAAAATCTTTTTCATCCGCGATCCGCTCAAATTTCCCGACATGGTGCATTCGTTCAGGCCGGATCCGGTCACGAACGTAAGCGACCCGGAGCGGCAGTTCGACTTTTTCGCCAATTCGCCCGAGGCGACGCATATGGTCACCTTCGTTTTCTCCCCATGGGGCATTCCGGCCAATTACCGGCAAATGCAAGGGTCCGGCGTCAATACGTACAAATGGGTCAACAAGGAAGGCAAAGCGATGCTCGTCAAGTACCATTGGGAGCCGCTCAAGGTGCCGATCCGCAACCTGACGCAAAAAGAGGCGAACGAGATTCAAGCGAAAAACTACAGCCACGCCACGCAGGACTTGTACGAGGCGATCGAACGCGGGGACTACCCGGAATGGGAGCTTTGCGTTCAAATGATGAGCGACGACGAGCACCCCGAGCTCGACTTCGATCCGCTCGACCCGACGAAGCTGTGGGATGCGAAGCGGTTTCCGTTCATGCCGGTCGGCAAAATGGTGCTGAACCGCAACCCCGAAAATTACTTCGCCGAAGTGGAGCAGGCCGCCTTCGGCACCGGCGTGCTCGTGGACGGGCTCGATTTTTCCGACGACAAGCTGCTGCAGGGCCGGACGTTCTCTTATTCGGACACGCAGCGCTACCGCGTCGGCACGAACTATTTGCAGCTCCCGATCAACGCGCCGAAAAAGCATGTGGCCACCAATCAGCGGGACGGCCAGATGACGTATTTCGTCGACCGCGCGCCGGAGCAAAATCCGCACGTCAATTACGAGCCGTCCTCGATCGGCGGGCTGAAGGAAGCGACGCCGGCGGGCAAAGAGCACGAGCCGGCTTACAACGACAAGCTCGTCCGCCGCAAAATCGAGCGGGCGAACGATTTCGGGCAGGCCGGCGAAACGTATCGCAGCTTCGAGGATTGGGAGAAGGACGAGCTGATCGCCAACCTGACCGACGCCCTGCTCGTCTGCCGCCCGGCGATTCGCGACAAAATGATCGAATATTTCACGAACGCCGATCCCGACTACGGCCGCCGCGTGGCCGAATCGCTGGCGAAGGCCGAGGCCGAGCCGGGCCGGATCGGCTCGCTGTCCGGTCAGCAAGGCGCGGAGATGGCCGACGAGATGGGCCGGACGACGGACGGCTACTAAAAAGGAGCCCCAAGACGGACGCGAAGCGTCGAGCATCGAAGCATCGTTCGTACGTTTCGGGCATTGAAGCGCAGTCCGTGCGCGGCAAAAAGCCATCGACCCCGCCAGCTGGCGGAATCGATGGCTTTTCTTGCGCGGCCGGGCCGGCGGCCGGTTAGTGGAACTCGATGTCGATGCTTTTTTTCGGAGGCGGCTGCAGCTTCGGCATGCGGATTTCCAGCACGCCGTTTTTATACGAAGCTTTGATGCCTTCCTCCTGCACGGGCGACGGCAGCGCGACCGAGCGCTGAAAACGGCCGAAATAACGCTCGCGCTGGTGCATGTTCTCTTCCTTTGCCTCGTGCGACCGGTTGATCGTTCCGGAAATCGTCAGCACGTTGCCCGATACGTCGATGTGCACGTCCTCCTTTTTCTCCAGGCCGGGCAAATCGCATGTCGCTACGACTTCCGCATCCGTTTCGTGAATATCCATCCGGTGCGAGCCGAATTGCTGCTCGCCGCGGATGAACGCCGGGAAATCGTTGAACATGCGGTCGAAATCTCTTTTCCAGCCTTCCAGGTTGCGGAACGGCTCGAACGGAATCAAAGCCATGGTCGGTGAACCTCCTCCAGTTTGGGCATTCACGGCTAGTTTTCCAAATTCGTTCGAACCTATGCGCCAGCTTTGCATGAATGTGCGGCGCCGCCGGCACCGGCTACGGCTCCATATGACCGGGAGCGCATCTGTGGTCGAGCGCCCGGGCGAAATAATCGTCCAACGGCTCCAGACCGAATTCGGCGATCACGTCGCGGACGGAAAACGCGTCGGTTTCGCTGCTGATCAGCACCGAGCCGAGGTAGCCGGGATCGCGAATCGAAACGTTCGGGCCGTACTTTTGCTTGATTGCGGCGAAATGCCGCCCGTTCTCGTCGATATGAACGACCGCGCAGTCCAAATTGACGGCCGCCGTCAAGTAAGGGTAATAGTTCGTGCTGGAGGCGACCGTTTCGCCCAGCGGCGACACGATCGTACAGGGCAGGCCGGCGACGGCTCCGACGAAATGCGCCCGGCACGAATACGCCCAATACGACTGCATCAGTCCGCCGTGGTACATGGACGGAAAGACGATCAGATCGGGCTTTTCCCGCGCGTACTTCAGCCGCAGCTCGTCGAAATTCAGGTCGAAGCAAATCGCGCAGGCGACCCGGCCGAAATCGCATTCGAACACGGGAGCGTCCTTGCCGTACAAAATGCCGTTCAGGTTATATTCGTTCGGCACGAGATGGTTTTTATGATACGCGCCGATAACCTTCCCTTGACGATCGATCAATTGCGCCGTATTGCGCCAGCTGCCGTCCTCGGCCTGCATATGGCAAGGATAGACGATGCAGCAGCCGTGCTCCCTGGCCGTCTCCGCGAAAAAATCGCGTATCCGGTCGCCCCGCGCCCGGTAATATTCCATCCGCCGCTCCTTCGGATAATGCGCTTGGCTCGGACGGTCGCAAGCCTCCGGCAAGACGATCAAATCCGGCTTGTCGGGCAGCACAAAGCCGAGCATCCTTTTCCAATGCGCAATCATCCGGTCGACCGCTTCCTCCGCGGGAACGGTCGCCTCGATGACGCACGGCGCCGGCCCGAGACTGCTTATTTTCACATAACGCGCCATATTCGCTCGCTCCTTTTTCGGAAAATCCGGACGTCATTTGCGCTGCTTCGGCTGCTCGAGCGCTTTCTTATCTCCACAGACGAAAATGTCGATCCACAAACGAACGCTTAACGTTCCTGCTCCGCGTGCCGCCGCGGAATGGGACGGCGACGAACCGATTGCGGGTCATTCGCCTTATCGGCTTATCGTCCGCCGTGAATATCAGCGGCCTCCGATTTCCCTGGCGCAATTTATTACAAGGATGCCCGATAACCGAATCATATCATAGAATTTCTACCAATCTAGCGACTTATGGACTATTGACTTTTGTCGAATTATACGAATCGCTCCGCTCCGATCCCCCCCCCTCATCATATCCCTCCGGGAACGAGCGCCCGAAAGAAAAAACACCCGCGAGGGTGTTTTCTATGATGGCACATGTGCAGCAGCGCTATTTGGTTTGCCGCGAAAGCAGCATTTGCACTTGAATGTCCAGCTGTTTCTCCATCGAGATCAAATCGGCCGCGGCAAACTGATCGATGTCCAACATATAGACGCGATTGTTTTTGACGGCGGGGAGGCTTTTCCACAAGTCGCTTTTCCATATTTCCTCGGCGCGCTTGTCTCCTCCGTTCGCGGCGTACACCGTAACGAACATATGGTCCGCGGCATACTGCGGCAGAACTTCCAGCGACATGTCCAAGCCCGAACCGCCTTTTTCGAATATATGCTTTTTCAACGGTTCGGGCGGGGAAAGCCCGAGGCTCGTGTACAGATTGCGCGTTCCTCGTCCGAAGCTTTGACTGACCGCCCAGAAGCTTTTCGCCCATATTTCGTAAACGCCGACGGTTTCGCCGGGCCCGACGACGCCGGCGAGCTTTTGCTTCGCTTCGGCCGCCTTCGCTTCGAACCGTTCGATCGCGGCTTCCGCTTCGGCTTTTTTGCCAAGCATATCGCCGAAATCGCGCAGCTCGTCCATGACGTCCTTTTGCCCCCACGGGATGACGACCGTAGGGGCGATTTTGGAAAATTGCTCGTAGTTTTTGTCCGAAGGCCGAATGATCAAGTCCGGGTTCAGCTCCGCGATTTTTTCCAGGGCGGCGGCATCGTCCCCGATATCGGCGATCCCTTCCGTCATCTCCTTTAGGAAATGCTGCTTTAAGCTCGCCGAGCCCGCGCCGACAGGCTTTACGCCAAGCGTGAGCAGATGGCCGAGATACTGTGTCGCGACGATCCGCTTCGGCTCGACCGGGATTTCGACAGCTCCCTTCACCGTGTCGTATTTGCGGGTTTCCGGCTTGTTCGCGATTGGTGCGGCTTGTATGGCGGCAGAGCCGGAACCGCCGGCATCGCCTTCCTTGCTTCCGCAGGCGGCCAGCGGAACGGCGAGCAGAACGGCTGCCGCCGCGACGAGCAGCATTCGATTCCATTGCAGCATGTCTTCCCCTCCAAATAATATTGATAATCATTATCAACATTATCGTAGCAACGGCCTGAAATGGCGTCTATCGCCGAAAATAAGATTTGATATGGACTATTGTGCGATTCCGATAAACGGCGGCTATGTTCGATTTCCGAAGCCCGGAACGGATATGCCGTCCGCTTGCCGCTTTAACAGCCGGATCTGAACGGCCAGCTGCCTTTCGATCGAAATCGGGTCGTTCCATACGAACGTATCCAGATCGATTTTGTAAACCCGACCGTTCCTTACGGCATCCAGCATCCTCCACTGCTCGCTTTCCATCAACGCCTTCGCCCGCCGCTCGCCGCCGTGTTTGTTCCAGACGGTAATAAACATATGGTCGGCGGCATATTGCGGAAAGCGTTCGAACGGAATTTCTTTCCCCGGACCTTTGCCCAGCACGAAATCGGCCAGTTCCCGCGGAGGCGCGTAGCCGAATGTTTTGTAAACGTTGCGCGTCCCGCGTCCGTACCCGATATTGACCGCCCAGATGCGGTCGCCCCATATTTCGTAGACGGCAACGGATTCCCCCGCTCCGACGATTCCCGCCACTTCCCGGCGAGCGCACTCCTCCTTCTCGCGAAATTCCGCGATCCACGCCTCCGCTTCGTTCCGTCTGTCCAGCAGCTCCCCGAAATATTCAAGCTCCTTCAGCGGGTCCAGCTGTCCCCACGGCAGAGCGACCGTTGTGGCAATTTGCGACAGATGCTCGTGCTTCTCCCGGATCGTCAAGATGATATCCGGTGCCAGCTCCGCGATTTTGGCCGGAGACGCCGGAACGCCCACATCCCGTATTCCGGTTACGTGCGGATGGCGCGCGAACGGCGTCAGCTGCTTGGCCGTCGTCCCCGCGGGGGCGAGTCCAAGCGCGAGAATATGCCCGAGATATTGCAGGCAAACGATCGTTTTCGGCTTCTTGATATAGGCGGTCGGCGACAGGCCGACCACCCGCTTGAATTTGCGGCTCAAGTAAAGACCGTCCGAATAGCCGACCGATTGCGCCACTTGATTCAGCGTGCCTTTGGCGAGGAGCAGCCGTTCCTTCGCCTTGGCGATGCGAACCCGGGCCAAATAATCGGCGAACGTGCACCCCGTCGCTTTCTTGAACGCCGATGAAAAATATTCGGGGGAAAGCCCGCAGCGGCGCGACAAAAAGTCCCGCGTAATGGTCGCCCGATAATTTTCGTTTATGTAGGCGACGGCCTCCCGTATGCGTCGTTCCGAATCGCGCTCGTCCCCGTCGGTAGCGGGACGGACCAAATAATGCATGGCGTTCATGAACAAGGAGTCCGCCAGAAAACGCGCCCCCTCGTCCGCGTTCCGCCGTACTTCGACGAGCTGGGCGACCAGGGAGGACAAAGCGGCGGAAAACGGAGTTTCGAGCTTGCCGGTTTCCAGAAACCCGGACATCTCCTTTTCCAAAACTTGTCGGCCGTTCGGGTCCGTTTCCGCAACTCTCCAAATTTCGAAGGTCGCGGCGTGCCACTTGATTTGGTTTCCGAACGTACGGCCGATTTCCAGACCGGCGCCCGGGTTCATAAAAATCACGTCGCCCGGATTTAACCTGCACGCCTTTCCTTCGATAAACGCTTCCCCGCTGCCGGCCGCAACGACGAGCAGCGAGTACGCGGCGGACGTTTCCTTCATCGGCAGCCGCCCGGCGTCCGATTCGACCGCTTCGGCCGCCGTCAGTCTGAATAGTCTGGAATGAACGCGTTCCAAATTCGCTTCTCCTTCCGATAGTATTGCTTATGCCGGTACGATGCGACTAGCCTCCATTATAAATGATAATCGTTCTCAACGGCAAATCGAGGTCATAGTTCGACCCGATCGGAGCATCGCAAAAAAAAGGAGCCGCGCCCCTTCCGTCAACGTGCGACGGTAGGCGCCAGCTCCCCCTGCTGAATTTGCACCATCTGGTAATACTTGCCCCGCCTCCGCATCAGCTCGTCGTGATTGCCCCGTTCCACGATGACGCCGCGGTCGAGCACGAGAATGAGATCGGCGCTCTTGATCGTGGACAGCCGGTGGGCGATGACGAACGTCGTCCGCCCCTGCTTGACGACTTCCAGCGCATTTTGGATGAGCGCCTCGGTTTCCGTGTCGATGTTGGACGTCGCCTCGTCGAGGATGAGAATCGCCGGATCGAAGGCGAGCGCGCGGGCGAACGAGACGAGCTGGCGCTGGCCGGCCGACAGCGTGCTCCCTTTCTCGATGACAGGCTCGTCGATGCCCTTCGGCAAATGGCGAAGCAGCTTGTCGGCGCCGACGTCGACGAGCGCCTTCTCGATCCGCTCCCGGGTAATGGCCGGGTCGTCCAGCGAAACGTTGGAGGCGATCGTCCCCGTGAACAGGAACGGATCCTGCAGCACGATGCCCATATGCCTCCGCATCGTTTGGCGGGGCAGCTCGCGAATGTCGGTGCCGTCGATCGTGATGCGTCCGCCGCTGGGATCGTAGAAGCGGAACAGCAAGTTCAGGATCGAGCTTTTGCCCGAGCCCGTATGGCCGACGAGCGCCACGGTCTGTCCTTGCTTCGCCTCGAACGAAATGTTTCGCAGCACGTACTCGTCGTCCTTGTAGGCGAACGAGACGTCCTCGAACCTCACGTTGCCCGCGAACCGTTTCATCGTCCGGTCCGATACGTCCTCCCCGGCTTCGTCCAGCAGCACGAACACCCGCTCCGCGGACACGAGCGCCGTCTCCAGGTTGGGCAGCTGGTTGACGATGTTCACGATCGGATTGAACAGCCGGTTCAAGTAATCGACGAACGCGTACAGCACGCCGAGCGTGACGACGGCTTCCGGACCGCTGAGCGCCTCCGCCCCGAAAAACCAGATGACCGCCACGAGCGCGATGTTGCGGATGACGCCGACGAGGTTGTAGCCGGTCCACGAATTCAGGCTGAGCAGCTTGTTGCGGAACGTAAACAGCTTCGAGTTGATCGCTTCGAACTCCGCTTCCATCCGTTTCTCGGCGCGGAACGCTTTGACGACCTGCATCCCTTGGATCGACTCGTTGATGACGCCGTTGATTTCGCCTACGGCGGAGCGGATCGTCCGGTTGTACGATTTCGCTTTTTTGCCGTACACGTAAATCCAGAGCGCCAGTATCGGGATGATGAACAGACAGATCGCGGCAAGCCGGCTGTCCAGCAGGAACAAGGCGACGAAAATGCCGGTCATGTAAATCGTTCCCGTGAAAAAGTTGGCCAGCACCGTCACGTACAGCTCGCGAAGCGTTTCCGTGTCGTTCGTGATCCGCGACACGACTTTGCCCGCGGGCAAATTGTCGAAATAGCGGACCGGGAGCCGGTTCATTTGCCCGAACACGTCGGAGCGCATGTTGCGGATGATCCGGTTCGACGCCGCCTGCAGCACGTAGCGCTGCCCGTACGAAAACGCGGCCGACACGACGAGCAGGCCGAAATAAGCCCAGCACAGCCGGATCAAACCGCCCAGCTCCGGGCGGAAAAAGGCGTACATATCCGCGGCGGACAGCTTCTGCGCTTCGTACACGGCTTGCCGTTCGCCCCGCACGATCCGCAGCTTGCCGTCCGGCGTCTCGCTTCGCTCCCCGTCGAAGGCGATCGCTCCCGGCACGAAATAGTAGTGCCGCTCGACTTGCAGCACCCGAGCCTCCGCGCCCCGCGCTTCCCCTTCCGCGAAATGGTCCTCGCGCTTGTACGTCGCGCCGCCGTATTCGACGTCATAGCCGCTCCCGGCGTTCCCCGCCGTGCGATACCACGGCTTCTCGACGCCGGTTATATGCACGTCGATCAGCCGTTTCGCCACGAGCGGTCCGGCCAGTTCCGTGCCGACGGCGACGGCGAGCATCAGCAGGGCGATCAGCAGCTGCGTTTTGTAATGAAGGGCGTACCGGATCAGCCGGACGAGCGTCTTCATCGGCTTGCCCGCCGCGCGGTCGATGTCAAGATCGTAAAGCTCGGGTTCCATGCTCATTCCGATTCACCGCCTTCGAAGGCGGACCGTTTCGCGTCCACCTGCTGTCTTTCGAACTGCTCTTTATACCAGCCGCCGAGTCGCATCAGCTGCTCGTGCGTCCCCTGCTCGGCGATTTTCCCTTCGTCCATGACGACGATCCAGTCCGCCTCCTGGATCGCGGACAGCCGGTGCGTCGCGATGAGCGTCGTTTTGCCGTAGCGCGTTCGGCGAATGTTCTCCACGATTTCCGCCTCCGTCCGCGCGTCGACGGCCGACAGCGCATCGTCGAGCATCAAAATGTGCGGATCGGCGATAAGCGCCCGCGCGATCGACACCCGCTGCTTTTGACCGCCGGACAGCGATACCCCTTTTTCGCCGACCGTCGTCTCGAGCCCTTTCGGCAAAAACGCCATATCGTTTTTCAAGGCGGACGCCGCAATCGCCTCCTGCAGCTCCTCGTCCGTCGCGTTCCCGTCCCGGCTGCCGAACATAATGTTCGCCCGCACCGTTCGCGAAAACAAAAACTGCTCCTGCGGCACGTAGCCGTACCACGATTTCAACAGATCGGTGTCGATTCGCTCGATCGGCGTCCCGGAAATCGTGACGGCGCCTTCGCCGCCCGGGTATTCGCGAAGCAGCTGCTTGATCAGCGTCGTCTTGCCGCTGCCGGTTCGTCCGGCGATGCCGAGCGTTTGGCCGGGCCGCAGCTTGAACGTAACGTCGCGCAAGTTATCGACCGAAGACGATGGATACCGGAACGTCACGTTGCGGAACTCGATCTCGCCCGGCCGCTCGTCGACCCGCGCCGCCTCCTCGGGCTCCGTGTCGGCCACGTCCGGCTTCCAGCCGAGCGTCGCGCCGACGCGATCGAGCGACGCGTTGCCGCGCTGCATAATGTTGATCAGCTCGCCGATGGCGAACATCGGCCAGATCAGCATCCCCAAATAGACGTTGAACGCGACGAGACCGCCGATCGTCAGCTCGTTATGGTAGACGAGATAGGCGCCGTAGCCGAGCCCGATCAAGTAGCTTGCGCCGGTCAATATTTTCATCGTCGGCTCGAACAGCGCATCGATGCGCACGACCGCGATGTTTTTGTCGAGCACGTCTTTCGTGACCGCCGCAAAGCGGTTTTCCGCCGCCCGCTCCTGCACGTAGGCACGGATGACGCGGATGCCGGATATCGTCTCCAGCACGCCGTCGTTCATCGCTCCGAACGCGTCCTGCGCGTCCATGAACCGTTTGTGGATCCATTTGCCGTACAGGCTGACCAAGATCGCCATAATCGGCAGCGGCAATATCGCCGCCAGCGTCAGCTTCCACGAAACGAACGCGGTCATCGTCACGAGCAGCGTCGCCATCCACAGCGTCGAATCCAAAAACGTCAAAATGCCGAAGCCGGCCGTCTGCGAAACGGCCTGCAAATCGTTCGTGGCGAGCGCCATCAAATCGCCGGTCCGGTTCCGTTCGTAAAACGTCGGGGTCATTTTCAGAAAATGGCGCATGAGCCGCGAGCGCATGAGCCGTTCGACGACAAACGCGCCCCCGAACAGCTTGTAATGCCACGTGAAGTTGATCAGGTACGCGCAGGCGGTAATCGTAACGAGCTGCACGAGCGTCACGCGGATCGTCTCCCAATCGATCCCCCCGACGTTGATCGCGTCGATGGAGCGGCCGACCAGCATCGGCGGAATGATCTCCAATATGCCGGAGGCGATCAGCAGCACGACGGCGACCGTGTATCGTTTCCATTCCTGCCGGAAAAACCAGCCCAGCTTAGTCAGTACGGACAGCATGTTTCTCTCTCCTCTCTATATCCGAATATCCGATCCGTCGAAACCGTCTTTCTTACTCGCTTTTCCGACGGCCGACGCAACCGAAAAAAGCACACCGCCCGAATGCGATGTGCTTCGTCCTATAACGAAAAGGCGCACGCCACGAGCTTTTCGTGACCGGCGCCTTCGATAACCGGCTCATGCGGCATAGGTTGCTGCCGTTGTCCGGAGCTTCAGGAGGCCGCGTCACGATCGATGAAATTCCTTGCTGCTGCAGCTTGCGTCGCATCGGTGCGGAATTCATCCTTTTTCATGACGGCTTCTCCTTCCCCGGTCTCGTAAGCGTTAGTTCCAATTGTTACGTTATCACGGGGAGATTTCGTCTGTCAATTGTCGCCCGGCAGAAAAAACGATTATACCCGTTTTTAGCTCGCGTCCGGGTTTAACGTTGGCGCTCGTTCGACGTATCGGCTCCATGCGCCCGTCCGAAAAATCGGCCGATCCCCGTCGCTTCAAGCGCCGCGCCGCAAGGCGGAGTTTCGTCCCGCCCGCGGCGTCAGCGCATCGCCCGCTCCCGGTCGAGCCCGTACCGGGCCAGCAGCGGTCCCATCACCTTATCCCCGAAGTTGTCGCCCATTATCGCATAGCCCGTGCCGTTCGGATGCAGGTTATCCGGCAAATGCTCCGCATACGCCTCGTGGAAAATCGTCAGCCCGTCGACGTAATGAAGACGGCTGTCTCCCAAGGCGGTCATCGCGTTCACCGCCTCCACGATTTCCTCGCGCATTTCGCACAGCGTGAACTGGACCGTGTTCGGCGTCGTTTCGCGCGGCGGCGACCAGATCGGCGACATGACGGCGATCGGCGTATCCGGATGCTTCTCGCGCACGATTTGGACGAAGCCGATGACGGCCGCCCGGAACGTCCGTTTGTTCAGCGTGCTGCCGCCGTACACGTTGATGCCCAGGCACATCGAAATGACATCGGCGTCCAAATCCCGGATCATGCGGGCGACCATCGGCTCCAGATGGCAGTTGCCGGAATAGCCGAGACACGTCAAATCGAGCCCGAACCTTCGGGCGACGATCGCCGGCCACGTTTGCGCCGGGCTGAACGCTCCGCCGCACTGCGTGATGGAGCTGCCGTACGTAATCCATTTCGGACGGCGATCGTCCGGAATATGCCAGGCGGCTCCTTCGTCGATACCGATCGTCCTGACGGTTGACGGCGCTTTTTGCGGGAGAAAGATTTCGATCGTCTTGCTCCCGCCGGGCAGCTGCCCGAATCGTGCGACCGTTTCGCCGGGCTCGAGCACTCGCGTCACGACGGGAGCGTCGCCGACGACGAGATCGATCTGCACCTGAATATCTGACGGAGCGAGCTCGACCGAAACGGCCGTCGTATCGCTGGCGAACCGCAGCCGAACCCCTGCGGACACCGCGGCCGTCCCGTTAATGCCGTTCGGCGGAAACAAATCGTACTGCTTGTAAGGAATGCGCCACGGCTTGATTCCGTCTCCCGTTTGCTCCAGCGAAACGGCGCCTTTGAATAACGAGCCGCTCAGCTCTATTTTCTGCATATGCCCATTTCCCCTTTCCATAGTCGTCCCACTTAAATGTACAAGGGATCGGCACGGTTGACAACCCAAAACTTTCCATCGGAAACGGCTTCATCGCACCCCTTATCCGCCGAAAATTAGCGCTTCGATCAATTATTAATGAAACCGATGCGTGTCTTGGCGCTGACGAATCGGCATAACGCTAAGAAGCCTGAATACGGGGGACCGGCCGATCCAACGAATCGAGGCAACGTTATTGGGACCGCCGCATGGTCGATGCCCCCCTTTTTTCGCGAAATAAGGTTGGCTCGGTTCGTTAAACAAAAAAAATCGTTCGTTTTGCCGCAAATAACGATACCGAGATTCGTAAGCAACGTTCCAAATGAAAAACGGTCGCTCTGCCTCTGCGGCGGCCGCTTCGGGCGATTGGCTTTGTATGCGCGCGCTTAAGTGATCGCGGGTTCGAGCAGCATGCGGCGAATGAAGGAACGCACTCGGAAAACGTCAACATGTCGCGCGTCGCCGCCCTTTCTGCCTATTCCGCCGCATCCCAGTTCGGCGGCATAACGGGCGGCCGCCAATCGGGCGGAGGCGACCAGTCGATCCATGAGTCGTAATAGGCGGCCGGGCCGGCTTGCAGCAGCCGGATCGCGCGCTCCCCTTCCGCCCGGATGGCTGCCGCTTGCTCCGAGGAAAAGTTGCCCGCGGCGACCGCCTCCTCGAATTCGGCTTCGTCTTTCCAAGACCATTCGGTCCGTTCCCGATTGGCGGTAATGTCGAGCAAGTAATCCGTCGTATCGAAGCCGACGGACATCCGACGCAGCGGCGCCTGCAAATTGATGTACCAGCCCAAAAACCGGCGATCCTCGGAGCGCCAGAAGGCGCAGACGGCGTGAGACGCTTCGGGCGATGCCAGCAAAAGCACCTCCGTGCCTCCCCACATACCGTCCTGCATGCCCGTATGGACGGAAGCTGTGACGGAGAGCAAGTTTCGTCTCGACTTGATCGGATAGCCCGGCCCCCAATACAAGGCGATCCGCTCGGCGTCATCGCGTACGACCGTCGCCGTCGTGACTCGGTATACGGTTCCGTTCCACACCCGCCGCAGGACGACAGGCTCGCCGGGACGAAAAGTTAAATGGAAGGACATAAAATCACTCCAATTTTACGAATGATTGACTGTGATTTCCATTCTAGATCCGGTACCCGATTTCCTTCAAAACGGATCGAAACAAGGAGGCCGCTATGCGCAAACCGTTCGGGATCGGTCTGACGATTGCCGCAATGATCGCCGCGCTGTCCGCCGCCGCGCAGGATGTCGGCGTCGCAATCCGTTTCTCCGGAGCGGCCGGGTGAATCGCCCTGCTTCTCGCCGCTTTGTTTTCCGGCGCGTTCATCGAGTCCGACTCCAGGCGCGTCGACGCTGCAACGGAGGACATGCATTCGCTCGACCGGAGACTTAAGTATTCGACGTTTTGGATTTGGGTGAGCGCTCCCAATTTGACGTTGTGCCTGCTTCTGTACTTCGGCTCCAAGCTGTTTTGACGCACGGTGAGCTCCCGTGAGCGGATCTCGAGCTAACGAATCGAGTAACCGTTATCGGAGCCGAATGCCGAGGTGCGATTGTGCTTACGAACTTCAGTATCGCTATTGCCGGCAAATCGACACGGTCCGCCCCGCCCCGGTGACGGGCGATCCTCCATAAAAGCGCCGCAGGACGTCTTGCGAACATACAGCCGGCGTCTCTAAGCTGCGTTATGTTATTGCCGACGATCAAAAAATGTGATCGCGTCCATAACAATACTTTATAAGCGGCGCATTCCCCAAATGGTATGATAGATAGGAATATTAACGGCAAGGAAGTGCTTATACTCGTGGCGGGTTTTTCGTGGAAACGCAATTTGGTCGTATTATGGATCGGCACGTTTCTCGTCAGCATGGCGTACTCGGTGTCGATACCGTTCATGTCGATTTTTTTGGAGCACGACTTGGGCGTTACCGAGCATCTGGAAGCTTGGACCGGCGTCGTTTTTGCGGTCACCTTTTTGTCCGGAGCGTTGATCGCCCCGTTCTGGGGCTCGCTCGCCGACAAATACGGCCGCAAGCCGATGATGCTGCGCGCCGGCATCTGTTTGTCGTTTTGTTACTTCTTGTATTTCATCGTGGACGGTCCGTACGAGCTGATCGGCGCGCGCATATTGGAAGGATTGCTGGCCGGCTATATTCCGTCCGCGATCGCCCTGATCGCCACCAACACGCCGGAAAAGCATATGGGCTACGCGCTCGGGGTCATCTCGACGTCCAGCGCGGCCGCCTCGGTTATCGGTCCGCTCCTCGGCGGCATCGTCAGCCATATGATCGGACCGCGGGATACGTTCGCGCTGGCGAGCGGCATGGTCGCCGTCGCCTTTCTCATTTGCCTGTTCTGGGTGAAGGAGCCTTCGTTCAACAAATCGACGGCGAAGCGATCGTCGATCGCGCAGGACTTGAAGGTGGCGGCGTCCAACCGGAGCCTGATCATCGCCTTCGTCGTCGTATTTGTGACGACGACGTCGGTCATGCTGCTGGAGCCGCTGCTTACGATCTATGTCCAGCAGATCGGCTCGGACGCCTCCTCCGCCTCGCTGTACGCCGGCATCATCTTCTCGGCCGTCGGCGTCGCCACGCTGATCGCCGCGCCGTGGTGGGGCAAATTCGGCACGAGGATCGGCTACGAGAAGGTGCTGTTCATCGGCCTGCTCGGCGGCGGCATCGGCAACGTGCTGCAGGTGCTGTTTCACAGCTTGGTCGGCTTCGGCGCGCTGCGCTTCGGCTACGGCTTGTTTTTCGCCGGGGTATATCCGGCCTTGAACGCGTTTATCGCCGAACGGACCGACCCGGCGTTCCGCAGCCGCGCCTTCAGCCTCAATCAATCGTCGCACCAGATGGGGCTGATGCTCGGCCCGCTCCTCGGCGGATTCGCCGCGACCCAGGTGCCGATTCCGGTCGTCTTCGTCTTTACGGGCGTCGCGCTGCTGCTTTTGGCCGCGATGCTGAAAATACCGAAGTTTTCGATATCCCGCGATGCGGCTTCTTCCCGAAAGCAAGTCGCGGAATCTTAAAGCTCGTTTCGAGAGCCGGATGCGGACGCTTCCGGCTCTTTATCGTTGCGCCCCCGGCCGCGGACGCGCATCCCCCTCGCGAAGCGTTTCCTGCAAATTGGCGATAAACGCGCGGGTCGCGGACGAGACGAACATGTCGTTCCGGTAAACGATGCCGACGACCCGCTGCGGCGTCGGATCGACAATCGGAACGATGCGAATGTTTTGGTGCGCGACGTCCCGAAGATACGTACCCGGCAAAATGGTCGAAGCGATATTCAGGGCGACCAGGTCGAGCAGCGAGTCGAGCGTCGTCATTTCCACCGCCGGTTGGAACCGGAATCCTTTCGTCTGCGTCGCCCTGTCGATCAGTTGCCTGACGAGAAACTTCGGCGGGAGCAGCGCCATCGGCAGATCGCGCAGACGGTCCAGCTCGACCTTGTCGGCGCCGGCGAGCGGATGCGTTTCGGACACGGCCAGGCTCAGCTTTTCCGTATAGAGCGGAATGCTGGTCAGCTGCTCGCCTTCGACGGGCAAAAAGACGACGCCGACGTCCAAACGGTTGTCGAGCAATCCTTGCCTCGTCTCCTCCGTGCTCAGCTCGGCGGCGTTGATCGTAATGCCGGGGTACGCGCGGTGGAACGAGACGATCGGCGTAATCAGCATATGATTGCCGGCGCAGCCGATGCGAATTTCGCCCCGGCCGAGCCCTTTCAGCTCCCGGATGGCCGCCTGCGCCTGGCCGAGCTCGTCGAAAATGCGCAAGCAGTGACGGTACAGCAAATTGCCCGCTTCGGTCACGATCACTTTTTTGCCGACCCGGTTGAACAGCAGCGTATCCGTCTCCTGCTCGAGCGCGCGAATTTGCTGGCTGAGCGTCGGCTGGGAAATGCCGAGCTTCTCGGACGCTCTCGTAAAATGAAGCTCCTGGCACATCGTGACGAAATATTCGAGATGCCTCAGTTCCATGGCCGCCCCCCTCGCCGCAGTAAATAATTGGTATAATCTATTATAATAATAGAAACGATTGGATTGTTCAATGATACAAATCGATTTATAATAGAAAACATATCACGTTCGAGATTTCGCCCTTGCGGCTGCAGCACCGACATTCAATTTGACCAGGGAGTGGAGAACAAAATGAGCAATATCCGGTACGTGCAAAGCTTGTCCCCGAAACAAAAGCCGGACGCAAGCAATTTGGAGTTCGGCAAAACGTTTACCGATCACATGTTTTTGCTCGATTATACGGAAGGTCAAGGCTGGCATGATCCGCGCATCGTTCCGTACGGGCCGCTGACGCTCGACCCGGCCGCCATGGTGTTTCATTACGGCCAAGCCGTCTTCGAAGGGCTGAAGGCGTTCCGGACGAAGGACGACCGCATCGTGCTGTTCCGTCCGAACAAAAACGCCGAGCGGCTGAACGTGTCGAACGAGCGGCTCAACATCCCGCATCTGGACGAAGCGGCGTTCGTCGAATACGTGAAAGCGCTCGTCTCGATCGACCGCGAATGGGTCCCTTCCGCGGAAGGCACCTCGCTGTATATCCGGCCGTTCATCATGGCGATCGAGCCTTGTCTCGGCGTCAGGGCGTCCAAGCGCTATTTGTTCGCGATCATTATGTCTCCCGTCGGCGCGTACTACAAAGAAGGCATCCACCCGGTCAAAATCAACGTAGAGAGCCAATACGTCCGCGCCGTGCGCGGCGGAACGGGGTTCGCCAAGACGGCGGGCAACTATGCCTCCAGCATCAAGGCGCAGGAGGAAGCGAAAGAGGAAGGCTTTTCGCAGGTGCTGTGGCTCGACGGCAAGGAGCATACGTACGTCGAAGAAGTGGGCAGCATGAACATGTTTTTCAAAATCGGCGGCGAAGTCGTCACCCCCGAGCTGAACGGCAGCATACTGGCCGGCATTACGCGCGATTCCGTGCTTCATCTGCTGAAGACGTGGGGCGTGCCGGTGACGGAGCGCAAAATTTCGATCCGGGAAATTTATCAGGCGTCGCTTGACGGCAAGCTCGAGGAAGCGTTCGGCACCGGCACCGCGGCGGTCATCTCCCCGGTCGGCGAGCTGCACTGGCAGGAGCATACGATGACGATCAATCAAGGCAAGATCGGCGAGCTGGCGCAAAAAATTTACGATACGATTACGGGCATTCAAAACGGCACGGTACCGGATACGTTCGGCTGGAACGCGGTCGTCGAATAACCGTCCGACCGCCCGGCCCCCGGCATGCGAAAGGGACTTTCCCGCGAAAGCGAAGAAAGTCCCTTTTTTTGTCGATCGCATCAGGCCCTTCCGAAAAAAACGCCGTACAGCAAATATGCGTTAAGACCGATAATAATGGCGGCAATAAACCACGACACGAGTTTCAGCCAGGGCGGGTTGGCAAATTCCCCCATCTTCCTTTTGTCGTTCGTAAATCGGATGAGCGGAACGACCGCGAACGAAAGCTGGAGCGATAAAATGACCTGGCTTAAAATAAGCAGCTCGGTCGTCCCTTTCTCGCCAGCGATCGCCGTCACGATGACGGCCGGGATAATCGCGATCAGCCGCGTAATCAGCCGTCGCAGCCATGGCGCCAAACGAATGTTCAGGAAGCCTTCCATCACGATCTGACCGGCGAGCGTGCCCGTCAGCGTCGAGTTTTGGCCCGATGCGAGCAGGGCGACGCCGAACAAAATGCTGCCGATCGTCGTGCCGAGCAGCGGCGTGAGCAGCCGGTAGGCGTCGCCGATTTCCGCCACCTCGGTCATCCCCGCCCTGTGGAACGTCGCCGCCGACAAAATCAAAATCGCCGCATTGATGAACAAGGCGAAAAACAGGGCGATGCTCGAATCCCATGTCGCGTATTTGATCGCCAGCCGTTTGCCTTCGCGCGTCGGCTCGATGCGGCGCGTCTGCACGATCGAGGAGTGCAGGTACAAATTGTGCGGCATGACGGTCGCGCCGAGAATGCCGATCGCAATATACAGCATCGCCGGGTTTGTCACGAGCCCGGTCGACGGCACGAAGCCGTGCACGATGCCGCCCATATCCGGCTTGGAAAGAAAAATTTCGGTTACGAAGCAGCCCCCGATCGTCACGATCAGCACGACGACGAGCGTTTCGATAAACCGAAACCCTTTGTTTTGCAAGAGCAGCACGATCAGCACGTCGACCGCCGTGATCAAAACCCCGTACACGAGCGGGATGCCGAACAGCAGATGGAGCGCGATCGCCGAGCCGATCACTTCCGCCAGGTCGCAGGCGGCAATGGCCAGCTCGCATAAGATCCACAGCGTAAAGGCGACCGGCTTGCGGTAATGGTCCCGGCACGCCTGGGCCAAGTCGCGCCCGGTCACGATGCCGAGCTTGCCGGCGAGCGCCTGCAGCACGATCGCCATCATATTCGACAGCACGATGACGGAGAGCAGCGAGTAGCCGAACATCGAGCCGCCGGCGATATCGGTCGCCCAGTTGCCCGGGTCCATGTACCCGACGGCGACCAGGTAGCCCGGGCCGACGAACGCCAAAAACTTTTTGATCCACGAGCCCGTTTTCGGGACGCGCAGGCTGCCGTGCACTTCGGGAAGCGACGGCTGCGATCTCGCGCGTCTCCAGCCTTCGTCCGGGGAGGAAAGTCCCATATTCGCACGGTTTTCGTTCATGTCGTTCACCTGATTCGTCTCTATATTTGTGCGCAACAAACTATGTTTGCCATGTGCAACTTTTAATTAAAAAAAATGACTGCCTGACGCTCGCATCGAGCATCCGTCACACCTCAAATTGTACTCTCGCATCTTTTTTTGTCAAGGAGAACATGATGGAAAAAGAACGGCCCCCCGGGAACCGTTCCGTCCATCCGCCAATTCGGCAAACCATCAATCCGGCAAACCGCTCACGATCGTCCGCCGCGCCGGCGCAGCAGCTGGTTTTGCTTCATTTTTTGTTCCGTTCCTTGGTCGGACGCGGTAAAAAAATGTTCGCCGCGGATCGCGTCCGGCAAATATTGCTGTTCCACATAGTGGCCTTCGTAATCGTGCGGATATTTGTACCCGATATGGCCGAGCTGCTTGGCTCCCTTGTAATGGGCGTCGCGCAGATGAAGCGGCACGTCCGCGGATTTCGTCCGTTCCAGCGATTGCATGACGTTGCCGATGGCGATCGGAATCGAGTTCGACTTCGGACTTTCGACCGCGAACAGGATCGCCTGGGCGATGTTGTACTTCGCCTCCGGCCAGCCGATTTTATGGTAGGCGTCCATCGCCGTCACCGCCTGCACCATCGCCTGCGGGTTGGCCAGCCCGATATCTTCGCTGCACGCGACGATCAGCCGGCGCAAAAACGTCATCGGATCCATGCCGAGCTTCTCGACGGCGTACAAAAACCAGTACAGCGCGGCGTCGCTCGAGCCGCGGACGCTTTTGTGAAACGCGGAGAGCACGTCGTACTGCGTCGACTCGTCCGCCTTGATCGTCGGCCGGCGAATCGACTCCTCGGCGACATCGAGCGTAATGCGGATCGTGCCGTCCGCATCCGGCGCCGTCGTCAGCGCGGCCAGCTCCAGGGCGTTCAGCGCCCGGCGAACGTCGCCGTTCGCCATCGCGGCCATATGCCGCAGCGCGTCCTCGTCCGCCTCGATCGGCATAAAGCCGAGCCCCCGCTCGCGATCCGCGAGCGCGCGCCGCATCGCCTGCAGCGAATGCTCGTGCGTCAGCGGCTTCAGCTCGAACAGCGTCGAGCGCGACAAAAGCGCTCCGTTCACGTGGTGAAACGGATTTTCCGTCGTTGCGCCGATCAGCGTAATGATCCCCTGCTCGACGGCGGGCAGCAGCGCGTCCTGGCGGGACGTGTTGAACCGGTGCACCTCGTCGAGAAACAAAATCGTCTTCTTGCCGTACATCGCCTTGTTCGCCTTCGCCTGCTCGATAACGTCGCGAACGTCCTTCACCGAAGCGTCCACCGCGTTCAGCCGGACGAATTCGCCGTTCGTCGCATTCGAAATGATGCCCGCCAGCGTCGTTTTCCCCGAGCCCGGCGGCCCGTACAGCAAAATCGAGGCGACCTGGTCCGCTTCGATCGCCCGGCGCAGCAGCTTGCCCGGTCCGACAATATGCTCCTGCCCGAAATATTCGTCCAGCGTCCGCGGGCGCATCCGGTCCGCCAGCAGCCGTCCGGCCGTCTTCGTCTCGTCGTCGTACGTAAACAAATCCACCGGCATTCTCCCCGCTTCGCAAAAACTTTCGTCGTACGGCAAAAGCCGTCACCGGAGCGATGACGGCTTCGTGCCTTGTCCTTGTCTCATTATACCAACCGGCCGCACCCCCGGCAACTTACCGGTCCGCGTGCGAATGGACGCTCGCGATCGCGCCGGGCAGTTCGGCTCGCCCGTCGTACCGCTCGCTCCGGTCCATAAACGGCCACCAGTTGGCCGGCCCGAACATCCGTACCATGACCGGAATGAACAACGGCAAAATGACGAGCGCGTATAAGAACAGTCCGCACAGGACGATCGTGGCGATTTGCAGCAGCGACATGACGCCGGACGGCAGCATCGCCGCGAACGTACCGCCGAGAATGACGGCGGCCGACATGATGACAGAGCCCATATTTTCCATCGCCTTCAATATCGCTTCGCGAGGCGGCAAATGGCGGTATTCCTTGAACCGGTCCATCAGGAATATGCTGTAGTCGATGCCGAGCGCCATCAGCATGACGAAGCCGAAAAACGGCACCGCCCAGCTGATCCCTTCGTTCCCGAGCATCCGGACGAAAATGACTTCGGTGATCGCCATCGACGTATAGAATGTGACGAGCAGCGACAAAATGAGATAAATCGGCATGACGACCGAACGGAACAGCACGATCAATATGATCGCGATGCCGATGAGCATCAGCGTCATCGTGCGCGAATAATCGCTTTCGGATATCGTTTGCAGGTCATGGTTCATGCTCGTGACGCCGTCGACCGCATAGGTCGCCTTTTCGAAGCCGCTGCCCGGAAGCGCGCGCTGCACCGCGGCGTTCAGCTCGCCCGTTTTCGCCAACGTTTCCGCCGCGTACGGGTTTCCTTCGAACACGACGTCGAACTTGACCGTCTTGCGGTCTTCGGACATGTAAGCGTCGAGCGATTTTTGAAAATCGGCGTTTTGCAAAGCTTCGTTCGGAACATGCCATCCGGTCAACTGCTTGTTCGGGGCGTCCGACAGCTCGCCGAGAAACGATTGCGCGGAGGCGAGGCCGCCCGTCACTTGCTCGAGTCCGCCGACGCTTTGGTCGAGACCGCTCGTCAATTGTCCGAGCTGGGCGTTCAATTCCTCGAACCCGGACTGCAATTGGCGCTGCCCGGCGGACAGCTCGTCGAGTCCCGACGTCATCGCGGGAATTTTCGCGACGATTTGCCCCTGCCCGTCGGCCGCCTGATCGATCCCCGCCTGCAGCTCGGCAATCCCGCCGACGAGCCGATCGAGGCCGGCCGCCAGCATCGATTGCCCGGCGACGGCTTGCTCGTATCCCGCATTCGCCTCGCCGATGCCGCGGGCGATCCCGCCCAGCTGCGCGTTCAGCTGCTTCAGGCCGTCCGCGATGCCGGCCGCGCCCGTTTGCAGCTGCTTCACGGCGGCTGCCGTTCTCAAGTAGTCCGGATCGTCCTTCAGCTGCGGCGCTTTTTGCTCCAGACCGCCGAGTCCGGCGCTTAGATCGGAGAGTCCTTGGACGACGTTGTCCTGCTGCGCGGCCAGCTCGCCGTAGCCTTTCTCCAATTGGCCGAGACCTCCGCCGATTTCCTTATACCCCGCAAACAGCTGCTTGCTCGACGCGGCGAGCCGCTCGGCGCTCGTTTTCGCTTCGGCCAGCCCCGCCTTCAGCCGCTCCGCTCCCGCCGAACCGTCCCGCAAGCCCGCTTCCAGCCGCTTCAGCCCGTCGCCGAGCTGGACCACTCCGGCCTTCAGCTCGTTCGTGCCGGCGGCCAGTCGCTCGGCGCCTTGAGCGGCTTCGCTCAGCTTCGGCGCATTGCCGCTGATCGCTTTGCTGGCGTCGGACAGCCCTTTGCCGATTTGGCCGAGACCGTCCTTGCTCTGGCCGAGTCCGTCGTCGACCATGCCGAGCTGACGCGTCACCTGGAAATCCTGCAGCGCGTCGCCGGTCGGTCTCGTGGCGCTGCGCACCGTTTTGACGCCCTCGACTTTCGCCAGCTCCCTGGAAATTTGCTCGACGGCGGCCAGCCCCTCGGACGAATCCATCGGCTTATCCGCCTTGAGCACGACCGCGGACGGCAGCGAGTCGCCCGGGCCGAAGCTGTCCGAGATGACTCGGAACGCCTTGACCGAGTCGTATTTGTCGCCGATTTCGACCATCGAATCGAAGGTGGTCGACCCTTTGTAGGCGGCCAGAAACGGAACGATCAGGACGGCCAGCAGGACGAGCGCCCAAACCGGCTTTCGCAGCGAAAACGATCCGACCGCTCCCCACAGCCGGCTCGGCTTATGCTCCAGCGTCCCTTTGACCGGCCAAAAGATCGATTTGCCGAGCACCGCCATGAAAAACGGCACGAGCGTAAACAGCGCGACCAGGAGCACGGCGACGCCGACCGCAACCGCGACCGCGGACCGGTACAGCACGAACGTCGACAATCCGATCGAGGCGAAGCCGACCAGCACGGCGAGTCCGGAAAACAGCACCGTTCTGCCCGCGGTCCGGTACGTTTCCACGATCGCCTCCGTTTTGTCGCCGCGGTGCGCCAGCTCTTCCTTGAACCGGCTGATCAGCAAAATGCAGTAGTCGGTGCCGATGCCGAACAAGACGGCGACGAGAAAAATTTGCGTAAAGTTCGATAGCGGAAAATCCAAGTAGCGGACGAGAAACGCCACAACCGACTGGGATACCAAATACGTGAGCCCGACGGACAGAAGCGGAATGAACGGCGCGATCGCCGATCGGAATACGACGAACAAAATGGCCAAAATGAAGACGACCGTAATGCCCTCCGTTTTTTTCAGCCCTTCCTGCGAGCTTTGGATGACGTCTTCGTTAATGAGCCAGCTGCCGGTGTAGTAATGGTCGACTTTCACGTCCGACACGGCGTCGTACAGCGCCGTGCGCACCTCCTCCGGCGTTCGGCCTTCCGACGACGCGTTCACGAGGACGAGCACCGTTTTGCCGTCCGCCGACACCATCTGCTTCTCGAGCTCCTTCATATCGAAATGCGTCGTGACGGAGGCGATGCCGTACGTCTCCTCGCCGTTCTTCAGCTTGTCGACGCCGCGCTTCACCTCGGCCAGATCGGCCGGGGACAAGCCGGCTTCGTGATGAAACACGAGCACCGACGAGAGATTGCGACCGGCTCCGCTGTCGCCCGCCCCTTCGTTCATTTCCTTCAGCAGCTTGGCCGCGTTCGTCGACGAGTAGCCGTCCGGAACCGTGATCTGCCCTTTGTCCCGCACCAAATCCGCCATGCCCGGCGCCGTCAAAAACAGCGCGGCCGCGCCCGCCAGCCACAGCGCGAGCACGAGCCATCTCAGCTTGATTATGGTCCTCATCGATCCGAAATGCCCCTTTCGCTTCCATAGTCGTTCAACGATCGCCGTGCGATCCGGAATCGTCCCGTTTGTCCGCCAGCACCTCGGCCAGCCTTTCGAACGTCGCGATGAACGTCTCCGCCTCCCGCTGCTCGAACTGCGCGATATAGCCGGACAGCAGCCGTCCGATTTTATCGTCCATCTCGTCCGTTACCCGGCTCCCTTCCTCCGTCAGCTCGATATAGGTGACGCGCCGGTCTTTGTCGTCCGGGATCCGCTTGATCAGATGCTTGTCGAACAGCCTCGTAATAATGGCGGTTATCGAGCTTTTACCGACGCAGAACGATTCGGCCAGCTCGGACGAAGTGCTCTTTCCTTTTTTGGACAAGTAGCGCATGACGAAAACTTGGTCGATCGTCAGCTCCTCCGGCACAAGGTCGCGCAGCAGCGCGTTCAGCCTGCGGTTTACGGTAAAGTGCGCGTTCTCGTAGCGGGATATGATTTGCTGCAGCGTTTCTTCGTTCATGGTAGCCTCCTTTCGCGGACAAGTTGTTCGACCGTAAAAATATTTCATTGTCGAACCATTTGATGCTAGAACTATATCATGTCGCCCGGAGCGGAGTCAATCGAAACGATGGTTTCTCGACAACGCGAGTCATTCCTGCCTATTCGAGCCCCAATTGGCACCCGAAGGCCGAATCGCAACTGGCCTTTGGTCTTGATTTCGGTTCCGCCGACGGTCCGTTGTCCGGTCAAAGCGATCGATGCTACACTAATAACCGGAATGAATCAACCGACCGCAAAATCGGCTTGGCCGGAACAGTGACCCCGAAGCGTTCGGATAAAAGAAGCTGCGGGACGGTCCCGATTCTCGTATCGGGGGCCTATGAGGAGGATACGAAAGTGAGAAGCAAAAGAAATACGATCGGCGTCATCGTAATCGCCCTGCTCGTTTGGGGGGCGCTCGCATTTTGGGGGCCCGGCGGCGGCTTTGCGCGGAGCTGGCCGATTTTCGGCTCGAAGGAAGTGAACGTCGAGCAATCGTTCGAAGCGCGCAACGTGCAAAATGTGGAAATCGAAACGTCGAGCACGGACGTGACGATTGTCCGCGGCGGCTCGGAGCGGATCGAAGTGCGGCTGGAAGGCAAAGCGAGCCCGAACATCGCGGACGGGTTCGGCCTGAGAGCCGAGCCGAAGGGCGATACGCTGAAAATCGGGATCGACAAGCCCGACGGGTTCCATATCGGCTTTCGTTTCGAAAACGTGGCGCTGACCGTCGAGCTGCCCGACAAGCAGTGGAACGTGCTGAAGGCGAAAGTAAGCAGCGGCAACATTTCGATGGAAAACGTGGCCGGCAAAACGATCGAGGTCCAATCGAGCAGCGGCAACGTGGAGCTCGCGGACGGCGAAGCGACGACGATCGAGCTCCGTTCGAGCTCGGGCAACATCGAGGCGAGCGGCTATAAAGCGGAGTTGCTCAAGTTTCATGCGAGCAGCGGCAATGTGACGCTCAAGGACGGCGAAGCGAAGCTGAAAGGCGATGCGGGCTCCGGCAATATCCGGCTCGAAGCGGCCGAGCTGACTCGCGACGCGGACTTGTCGGCCGGCAGCGGCAACGTGACCGTTTCGCTGGATCGCGAGCCGAAGTCGCTTGCCGTCGACTACCGCGGCGGCTCGGGAAGCGGACATATAAAATGGGACGGCTTCCAGTACAAGGAGAAAGAGGAGGAAGGCCGAAAAATCAAAGGCTCGTTCGGCGGAGGCGACACGATGCTGAAAGTCGTCACCGGCTCCGGCGATTTCAGGCTGGATTAACCGGCTCGAAGGGCAATAAGCGGCCCGCCCCTATCCTATGGCGAAACGGAATTCGCCGGGGAGATGGGGGCGGGCTTTACATGTAACATCAAGGAAAGATGCCGACTCCGATCGGAGTTGTACCGGCAGGTAGCAGTGCAACCGGCGATTGGTTGATCCCGTTGATGACGGTGACCGAATTGCTTATGTCGTTGGCGATGAAAATGGCGTTTGTCAACGGATTTACCGCAACTCCTCTTGGAAAAGTCGCCGGTAAGCTCGGAGTAACGATGACGGTGTTGGTAGACCCGTCAATAACCGAATAAGTGGCGTCGCCGGAGTTCGATACATAAATCAAATTCGTATTCGGATTCGCGGCGATCCCGAACGGATTCGTACCTACCCCGATTACAGCCAGAACCGTATTCGTGATTCCGTTTAAAACGGAAACCGAACTTGCGTTTAAATTCGCTACATAAATCGCATTCGTTAACGGATTGACCGTGACACCCGTCGGGCTGTTGCCGAGTCCTCCCGCATTCGTTATAACCCCGTTTGTATTGCCGTTTATTACAGTAAGCGTATTGCTGACGGTGTTCGTCACATAGATTCGGTTCGTAATGGGATTGACGGCTACTCCGACCGGACCGACATCGGCCGGAACGGTAGCTATAACCGTATTCGTGGAACCGTCGATGACGGACACATTATTCGCAAGCTGGTTGGCCACGTATATCCGGTTGGTCACCGGGTTCGCGGCAATGCCGACCGGAAAGGCGCCGACCGGAACCGTGGCGGCAATCGTATTCGTGGAAGCGTCGATTACGGATACACTATTGCTGTTTTGATTCGTCACGTATACCCGGCCCGTGACGGGATTGACGGCGGCCTCGGTCGGAAATGCTCCTACCGGAATCGTTGCGAGAATCGACAAGCCGAATCCGTCGATGACGGTGACGTTATTGCTTCCGGAGTTCGCCACATAGATTCGGTTGACGGATACAGGAAACACTGTCCCGCCGGTTGCCCCCGTCGCACCCGTCGCTCCCGTAGTCCCCGTAGCTCCAGTCGTTCCTGTCGCTCCCGTAACTCCAGCTCCTGCTCCCGTCGGTCCCGTTACGCCTGTGACTCCCGTTGCTCCGGTCGCCCCGGTCGCTCCTGTCGCTCCCGTCGTTCCTGTCGCCCCTGTTGCGCCAGTCGCCCCCGCGGCTCCGGTCGTCCCGGTAGCACCGGCCAGTCCCGTCGCTCCCGTAACTCCCGTCGCTCCCGTAGCCCCCGTGGCGCCTGTAGCGCCCGAGGCGCCGGTCGTATCCAGAAGCTGCACGTCGTCGACGAGCACGTCGGAAGAGCCCGCCATCGAAGATTTACCGATGAACAGCTGGGCTTGAACGGCGTTCGGAGGCACCGGCGCGGAGGCGATCCGGTAAGCCGTCAGCCAGGTGGAATTTGCGCCTTCCGGCAGCCGATTCGGATAAAACGAGTCGGTCAAGCCGTAGCCGAGAAAATGGAATGACGCATCGTAGTATCCGAGCGAAACCGAAACGAGCGGACTCGGCGCCGCGCCGGAATCCGCCAAGGAAAGCAGCAGCTCGTACGTCGCCCCGGGAGTTACCGGCACGAATTGCGTAATGAAGGCGTTCACCGCCCCGCCCTGCAGCCGGACGCTGAACAGACCGCTATGGCTCGATGTCGATAGGATCGACGCATTGAACGGCGACCACGGCGCCAGCATACCGGATTCGAAATCGCCGTTGGTTACGAGATTTTTGAACGACATCGGAAACCCCCTCCAATCTTGCGGCATTGCTTGTACTTCTCTATGAAAATGAGAAAGACCAAGCATATGATAGTATACGAAGATCGGAAACTTTGGAGCGGGCTTCGTTCGGGGAGAGGCGCACATCTTCGGGTACTTCGGGCGGCGCGCCCCGCTTCGAATAGATGTGCAAAAGCCTCCGAACTCTATCGCATACGGCGATAAAATTCGGAGGCTGCTCGCTTGGCGCGGGCGATCGCGGCGTTGGACGCCGCCGCCCGAAGTATGTGCTTCTTTTGAAACCGGTCAGACCGGATTCAGTTGAACGGCCGCCTGCTTCCCGCTTGCCTGGATGCCCGTCGCGGGGCGCCCGAACGGCTTCAGCTCCTTCAGCATCGTTTCGAGCAGCGCCTTCGCCTCGCCGCCCTCCTTGCCCTGCACGCGCACGACGAGCAGTACCGCATCGCCGCCCCGAAGCAGGCGCGCGGCCTGCTCCGTTTTCGTCGCAAGATCGTGGTCCTCGATTTGCGGCGTGAGCCGAATTTCCTTCACCTTCGGCGGCCGCTCCCGCTTGGCGGCCTGCTGCGCCTCTTGCTTGGCCGCCGCCGCCGCAACGAGCCGGCACGGCGGAGGGCTGCTCGCCAGCGACGTGCAGACGAGGTCGACTTTCAGCTTTTTCGCCATGGCCAGCGCCTCCGCCGTCGCGACGACGCCCAAGTTTTCGCCGTTCACCCCGGTCAGCTCGACTTCCGACGCTTTGATTTTCTCGTTCTTGATCATTGCCGTCCCCTCCGGTCATTCGCTATAATGTTCCATATTACGCGTACGGAGGCGAATATTCAAATGAACCGCGAACATTCGAAGCAGTTGGAGGAACAAATCAGACGCAATTACGAGCGGGACGAAAACATGATGATTCTCGTGTTCGCCCAATGGTGCGTCAACCGCGATCTCGACCCGGCCGAGCTGTACAAGCGCGCCTATCCGGATCAGCCGGACAACGCCGCCCTGCGGCAAACGCTCGAACTGACCGTGCCGAAGGAAGAAGCCGGCGACATTCCCGACGACACGGTGCTCGGCGTCCTGTCGCTGTTCGGCAACGAGGAGCTCGCTTTCGTCGTCACGGAGGAGATCGGCAAGCGCGCATCCCGGAGCCGGCCGTCTTAAAGCGGCGGCACGACGGCAAGCCGTCCTTCGGCGTCGCGGACGGGGCGCGCCTCGAGCGGCTGCCGATCCGATCGTCCCGCCAGCCGGAACTCGCCTTCCCGCCATTCGAACCGCTCTTCGTAATGGCTCCCCTTGCTGTTGTCATAGACGGGTACCGTAAACGATCCGGGCGCCGCCCGCGGAAACGCCGCGGCGTAACTGCGGTCCGAGCTCATCAGCTCGGGCACGCCGGTTATGTTCAGTCGGACGATTTCGTTCGGTTTTACGGTAAACAGCCGGTAGGCGTACAAATTGCTGGAAGCGTACTGGCCGATGGCGAATTCGGGAAAGCCGTCGCCGTTATAGTCGAGCAGCGGGATCGGGAACGGTTCGCGGAAACGCAGTGGCGATTCGCCGAACGCGTCGTTCAAATCGAGCGATGCGACGGTCGTTCCGTTTCGGTCGATCAGTTCGGCCGCGAACCGGCCTTCGTACTGCCGGCCCTGAAAAGGCCCGGGGTCCGATTCCTCGCGATATACGCCGTCGACCATCCGCACGAGCAGCTTAAAGCCATGAAGGGCTTCGCCGTTTTCGCCCTCCAGCTCGTTCTCCGATAACATCGCCGTTTCGCGTTCGCCTTGTACCCGCTCTTCGCCCGGCCCCGGTCCGTTCGAGGCCGATTTCGGCCCGTCGGCGGTTGCCGGCAAAGCGGGCGCGACGCCCTCCCCGACCGGCGGTTCTTCGCACCCGCTCGACATGACGAGCCCTAACGCCGCTGCAAAAACGGCGATTGCACGCACCTTCATTTCATTCCATCCCTTCGCAAAACTGCTCGCGTCTTATGGTGTTAGACGATGACCGGTGCGTGAAAGTTACGCTCGTTCCCCTGGTTTCGGGACGGATGAACGTTCTGCCGGGGGACCGGTCTTTGATGTATACTAACAATGACCGCTGTTTCGCGAATTTGCGCAGGGGGCATGTGTGATCGAACGAGAGGGTGAAACCGGGTGCATTCGTCGGAAGCCAGTCTGCTGTATGCCGGATATTCCAGACATTCCGAATCCTACTATGCCAACTTTAAAAAGGGCTTGAGCTTCTATTTATTTCGTCTGCAGCTGGAAGGCAGCTGCAAGGCGTGGATCGACAATCGGCTCACTCCCGTCGTTCCCGGCGATTTGCTGCTGTACGGGCCGGGAGACGCGTACGAATTGCTGATCGAACCGAACGCGGAAGGCAAACGCTCGGTAAGCGCCGATATGTATTTCGTCTGCGCGGGCAAAAAAATCGACGAATGGTGGGAACGCGGATCGTTTCCCAAAAAAGTCAACATTTCGTTCGACGAAAGTCTCATCCATCTGTGGAGGCACATAGTCGCCGAAAAACGAAAGCGTCCCGGAATCCGGTCGGAGCTGCTCAATTCGCTCGCCTGGGCGTTGTGCCTGTCCATCGAGCAGGCCGTCCATGAAAGGACGAAAGAAAACGAAGGCAAAGAGACCTTTATCGCATTTCGAATGAAGCAGTATATCGAGAAAAACGCGACCGAGCCGCTTACCCTCGAGCGGATCGCCCGAAGCGTCGGTTTAAGCGTGTCCCGAGCGTGTCATCTGTTCAAAGCCGCGTTCGGTCAATCGATGATGGATTACTGCATCGAAATTCGAATGTCCGTTGCTCGCGAATATATTCTGTACAGCAGCCTGGCGCTGGAACGGATCGCGGAATTGGCCGGCTTCCGAACGTACCCGTATTTTTGCCGCGCCTTCCGTTTGCGTTACGGGATGTCTCCGAAGCAATATCGGCTTTCCAAATAACGATCAGCCGAATACGAATAAAAAGACCTCGCATCGTCCGCCCCCGGGGCATGATCGCGAGGTCTCGCGCGAGTTACGGCTTGTTTTCCGGTTGAAACTTCGCGTCCGCTTCTTCGCCGAGCCAGGCGCCTTGGCGGACAAGCTGCCTTTGCAGCTCCTCGATATCGATGGCGCGGGTGGACGATATTCCCCGTTTGGACAGCATGGCGGCAGCCGTGCCGGCCGCTTCTCCCATCGCCAGGCAGTTCGGCATCACTCTCGTGGAGCCTTGGGTTGCCCGATCGGTAGAAATCGAGCGACCCGCTACGATGACATTGTCGATGCCCAGCGGAAGCAGGGCGCGGTACGGGATCCCGTGGGATTCGCCCGGAGGCAAATGCGATACGACCATTCCGCCGGTCGGCTTCGCCATATGAATATCGATAAAATACGAATTGCGGGCGATATCGTCGGGGAAGCTGCGGCAAGCCATAAAATCGTCGACGGTCACGACCGCGTCCCCGACGATGCGCCGCGTTTCGCGGATCCCGATCTGCTCCCCGGTCAAGACGAGGAAGCCGTTCTCGAATCCGGGAATCGTCTTCTTCAGCCATTCGACGATATGCCGGACGAGGTCGCGCCCTTCGATCGCCCCCCGCGTCAAGTCCTCCGCCTTCGAGCCGTCGATGCCGAACACGTGTCCGAAGTTAAACCCGGCGGTATGATCGTTGACCCAGGAAATTCCCGCCCAATCCCGGGCTACGCGCAGCGCGCCCTTCGCCTTGGCCTCGTTAATGGCGGCTTTCAGACTCGGGCCGTGCTCCTTTACGTACTCCATATATTTCAGACGGTCGAGATTGCTCATGACGAAGCACATCGTTCCCGGCTGCAGCTCCCCCTCGTCGCCGCCTTTGGCGAACCGCCCTCCGGCATGGTAGACGAGATCCGCGTCGCTCGAGGCGTCCACGAACAGGCCGGCTTTGACGGCCTGCGTCCCCGTTTTGTTATGGATAATGGCGGCCTCGACCGTTCCGTTGCTATGGACGACATTGCCGACGAAGGTGTGGTACAGCAGCCGGACCCCCGCCTCCGTCATTTTGTCGTCCAGCAGCTTCTTGAGAACCTCCGCGTCGATCGGAACCCAGTTCAGCTTATCGCCCCAGACGGCTTGGAATTCCGGCTCCATCCGGGACTTCATTTCGTTCAAGATTTCAAGGCCGATGCCCCGGATCACCGGTTTTTTCCCGTCGGTAAACGGACACCAGGCCGGCACTTGTGCGACCGTCGCCATGCCGCCGAGATAGCCGCGCTGCTCGACGAGCAGCACCGACGCCCCGTTTCGCGCCGCGGCCAACGCAGCCCCGACCCCGGCCGGTCCTCCCCCGACCACCAAAACGTCGACTTCGGCATATACCGGAATATCCGCTGCGGGAACCTTAATCGTTTTCGTCACGGGTTGCGCCCTCCTATTTTTTCATTTCGGCTTCGATATACTTGTTGATTTCTTCGTCCGCCTCGCGCAGCGCCGTATTCGTATCTTTCTTGCCCGTCATAATCGCCCGCAAAGCGTCGTTCGCGATCGATCTCGCTTTTCCGTCGTATTTTCCCGCGGCTACGGGCGCTCCGATCGTATCTTTGAAGAGAGCGTCCACATTTTTGCCTTTCGCGTAAGGCAGATCGCTTGCGTATACGTTTCTCGCCTCCTCGCTTTTGACGACGGGGATGTATCCCCCTTTGGCGCGCAGCAGCTGCACTTCGTCGGACAGCCAGTAAGCGAGAACCTGGAAAGCGGCATCCTGCTGCTTGCTCGTCGGAGCGATTCCGATAATCGGCGAATTCATCTGATTTTGGCTCGGCGTTCCTTTGAAAGTCGGGTACGTGACGAGATCGAAGTCGAGGCCGGCCTGAACGGCCGTTTCCAGCATATTATTGTTAATATTGAACAAGTTCGGGCCGGTCCGCATGGCCAACATTTGTTCCTTCAGAAACTGATTTTGCTCGGAATAGGCTCCTGCGCTTTCGTTGCCCGGTATTTGAAAAAAGGAAGCGTGCAAATCCATCCACGTTTTCCATCGATCCGTATTGACGACGCCCTTCGCCGTTTTATAGTCGACGAACGGCAACCCCAGTTGATTTTTATAGACGATGTTCAGCTCGTTGAAATTGAACCCTTTGTAAGAAACGCCGTCCGCATGTCTCGTCATTTTTTTGGCGATCTCGTATACGTCGTTCCAGCTCATCCCGTCCTTCGGATAAGGCACGGCGAATTTATCGAACAATCCTTTGTTGTAAAAGAGGGCGTGATTGTTCAAAACGAACGGGAATACGGGAATATCGCCGTTATCGCCGTACGATTTCAACGTTTCCATGACGCCGGGCGCGAAGCGGTTCGGATCGAAGTCGTGCTTTCGGATCAACGGATTCAAGTCCGTATAGACGCGAAGCTCCTTGTTCTCGTACAGCCCCCCTAACGGCGCATAGATGAGGTCGAATTGCTGGCCCGCCGCAAGCAGCCCGGCAAGCGTTTCCTCTTTTTTGGTCGTTGCCTGGACGACATGGAGGGTAATATGCGGAAACTTCTTTTCCGTCAATTGTTTGGCCATGGCGGCCCAAGGGACGTCCTGATGACTGTTCAAAAAATTCAAGGTGATCGGCTGCGGAGCGGCCTCCTGCTTGGATTGCTCCTCCCGGCCCGACGGGTCAGCGCTTTCCTTTGCGCCGCAAGCGGCGGCGACGAAGGAGACGGACATGGCGAACAGCAGCATCTTTTTATAGTTCATGCTGAAACCCCTTTCTTGATCTATTTGGCTGAAACGTCCTTCTCCATAGTTCCGCCTTTATTATAGTTTGCGCAATTCCCGACCGAGAATGATGTATCTTGCTGGCACTTGACTTATCTTGCTCTCTTTCTTCGCCGGACAATAAGAGGCTCGAGACGCTTAGGAGCCGGATTTGGCGGATACTGCGGATCGGATTTCGCGAACGTTTTCGGCAAAACAAAGAAAGGCGGGAGAGCCGCTCCCGCCTTAAAACCGTTTTATCGCTTTTACCGAATCCCTTTGTCCGAAACGTCAAACGCAAACCGCGTTCCGGAGCCGATCAGCCGAAGCAGCGGCCGGTCTTCCGGGACGACCCGGCCGAGCACGTTCACCCTTTCGTCGGCCGGCAAATCGACGCGGGCGACTTGCAGCTCGCCGACGTATCTCGGATAACGCGAATTGTCCATCGTCACCGTGCCGGCCGGACGCTCCAGCGTATTCCGCGGCTCCGGAACGATGCCTCGTTCGCGGACGAACGGCCGGCCAAGCGGCGTGCGGATCACGAGCTCCGCGCCGTCCCACGGGCACGTATGCGTCTCGCCGAGCAGCGGCAGCAGCTCCTCCGGCAGCGGCTCGAGCCACCGCACCCGCAGCGGGATCGTGCCGGAGGCGGCTTGCCGCGCCGCCGTCCAGTCCGCCTCCCCGGGCGCCGGGTCGCCGAAATAAATCATGTCGGCGAGCCCGTCCGCCGCCAGCTCGGCGGCCGCCTCGACCGCCCGCAGCCGGCGGTGCGCTTCGACCGTCGGCAGCCCTTCGTACAGCGGCGCCCGCGGTTCCCGAAGCGACGGAATGAAGCCGCCCGTTTTCATGCCGAACTGCCGGAACATCCGGTTTTGCCGGCGGTAAAAGTCGATCGAGACGCCCGTTTCCCGGCGCGGGTAAAAATTGTGCACGGCGATCAGCTTCTCCGGCGGAACGCCCCGCTGCGCCAAATTCCGCACATCGTCCTCGTTCATCGCCCCGGCGTTGATCTGGAACATGAAGCCGCCGGCGCGGATGATCCGCATCGTCTCCTCCATCGTAAAACCGTGGTCGAGCCGGACCGTCTCGATGCCGAGCCGCGCGAGCGGCGACATGTCGTCCGGGCTCGCGCCGAACGCGTCCAGCGACGCCCGGCTCACGTCGGCCGCGATGCCGATGCCGGCGCGAGCCGCCCGCGTCAGCAGACGGCGCACCTCGCTCCAGTCGTCGACGACGGCCTCCGGGAGATGGAGCGACGTGAACAGGTGCCGGCAGCCGACGCGGGTCGCCTCGTCCAAATGCCTCTCGGCGTCCGCAATGCCGAGCGTCGGGTAAAACGATTGTCCAAGCTCCGCCAAAACGCAGGTCGCCTCCTTTTATTCGCTGTAGCAGCACCCGCTCGAGCACCGCAATTCCGTTTTTCTTCATCGCTTCCGCAAGAGGGGGCTAGCTTCCCGGAAAACCTCCCGCTAATTATGCCTTATTCTCCTCCAGCGTCACTTTAGCGGGAAAACCTCCCTTAATCCTCGATCGAAACGCGTTTTCGCCAATCAGACGCCAATTTTAATGGAGCTTTTCCAGTTAGTTTCGAACAACGCACGACAAGTAATGAAATAGCTGGAGAAATTCCAGTATTCCTGTGGTGCAAAAGAAGTTCCGGTATTCCAATAACATTCGGCCTACGGAGCTTGGCGCAGTTCGGTGCAGTTAGCGCAATTCGGCATGACCCGGCTTTGCCCGGCATCGCTCGGCCAAGCGGACCGCGTGCGGGAAGAACGAGCGAGCCGCTTACGGCGAACTCAGGTACCGATCTATCGCCATCGGCCTCCGAGCGCCATACCGCACCCGGCGCGCTCGCCCAGCCTCGTTCGCGCTGCCGCGCCTGGCGCCCGCTCAGCTTCCGATCACGATGCCGAGCTTGCCGTCGGCCACTTCCACCTTATAGCTGCGCGTCCGCACTTTGTCGCTGAACAGCGACTTGCCCGTCTTGATGTCGAACTCCCAGCCGTGCCACGGGCAGCGGACGATTTCGCCTTTGCGGCCGTATTCGTAGGCGTATACGTCGGAAGGCAAATTCGTGCCGCAGACGGCGCCCGCGCACAGCGGAGCGCCCAGGTGCGGGCAATAGTTATGGATGGCGTAATAATGCCCGTCGATCCGGTAAATGCCGATTTCCCGGCCTTCCACGTTCGCGATGACGCGTCCGCCCTCGGGAATATCGCTCGCATTCATGACGTAATGTACCGGCATGGCCTCGCTTCCGCCTTTCTGCGCCGAAGTCGCCGCATAAGCCCGCTCGCTCTCGCTTACAGCTTATACAGCGCCCGCGCGTTTTCGTAAAAAATTTTCCGCTTCGCCTCGGGCTTCAGCTTCCGCAATATTTGCGTCGGCGGGTCGAAATCCCAATGCGGATAGTCGCTCGAAAACAAAATCATGTTTTCCGCGTCGATCATATTGAACAGGTCGATCAAATGCTGCGGATCGTCCGGCTCCTCGATCGGCTGCGTGGACAAGTAGCAATGGTCGCGAATATATTCGCTCGGCAGGCGGGTCAGCCACGGCACCGTGGAGCGGAGCGCCTTGTAGTTTTTGTCGAGCCGCCACATGAGGCCCGGCAGCCAGGCGATGCCGCCTTCGATCAGCACGACCTTCAGGTTCGGGAACTTGACGAAGACGCCTTCGCAAACCATGCTGACGAGATGCGTCATAAACATTTGCGACAGGCACGTATGCCACTCGATGTACCGCGACGGGTAGCCCGCCGCGGTCGGGGGAGTCGAGCTCCCCGCCCCCTCCGCGCCCGGATGGATCGCAAGCGGCAAGCCGTTGCGCTCGCACGCCTCGTAGATCGGATGATAATACCGCTGGCCGAGCGGCATCCGCGCCGCGCTGGATATGATGACCTCGACGATGTCGGGGTGTCCGCCGATCCGGTCGATTTCCCGCGCGGCCAAGTAAGGGTCCTGCGTCGCGACGGCCATCGCGCCTTTAAATTTCTTGCTTTTGCCGAGCCATTCGGCAATCAAGTAATCGTTGTACGCCGAGCAGATCGCCGCGGCGAAGTCCGCGTCGTGCGTCGCCGAAATATTGTAGATGACGCCCGTCAGGATGGCGTACTCCATGTCGTACTGCTCGACAAGCTGCTTCAGCATGAAGTCGGGGTCCGAGCCGGCTTTGCCGCCGCCCGGCGGAACCGAATCCCGCCGCAGGACGCCGACCGGCGAATAATAGCCGGAGCCCGCCATGCCGATGCCGCTGGCCGCCACGCGGCTTTTCCACGGCTCGGGCAAGTATGGGACGAATACCGAATCGTTTTGTTCGTTATGGACGTCCACGTCGATCACTTTGAAAGATTCGGACATAAGAGGCTCCTCCTTCGGCCGCAAGCGGCGCCGCGCCGCTTCCGTTTACTTGCCGTACGTGCGCTTGTAGGCCGTATTGTACATGTTCAGCAGCTCGTCGGAGCCGAGCTTTTTCGCCTGGTCGATAAACCCGGCGTACGTCGTGTCGTTGATCGGCGTTTTGCCGGTGACGAATTCCGTAATCTTTTGCTCCAAAAATTTCGTCAGGTTGTTCAGCTTCGACTTTTCCAGCTCCAGCTCTTCCTTCGTCTTGACGCTCGCTTTCGGAGCCGGGATGATATACGGCGCGTACTTCGTATTGATCGCCTTGATTTTATCGCTGGCGCTGCGTTCCCAGGCTTCGCGCGAAAGCGCGTTGTTCAGGTTGATCAGGTCGTACCAGACGCCGAAGTCGCGGCGCAGCGGAACGTAAGGGGTGTCGCCGAACTCCTTCATGAATACCGGCTTGCCGTTTTCCAGCGTGTACGACTTGCCCTGGATGCCAAGCGCCAAATAGTTCGTGCCTTCCTCGCTGAGCAGGTAATCGAGAAATTGCACGGCCCGGTCCTTGTCCTTCACCTTCGCCGAGACGGCGCGGCCGACGGAGCCGACAACCGCGCGCGAGAACTGGTAGTTTTTGACGCCCGGAGCGGCGACCGGCAAAAACGCGTCCAGCTCGTAGTCCGCGGGGGCTCCCGCTTTTTTCGCGTTGTCCGTCAGCGTGGACAAGTTCGCTTTCCAGTAGTACGAGACGAGCGCTTTTCCTTTCATGATCCGCTCTTCCCATTGCGGGGCGGTCAGGAACGGATATTCCGGATCGAGCAGCTTCTCGTTGTACAGCTTGTTCATGTAGACGATCGCGTCTTTATACCCGTTCTCGTAAGGCGCGAACGCGTATTTGTCGGTTTGCGGGTTCAGGTTGAAGAAGCCCGTAATGCCCGTAAACATGTTGCCCATGACGGTATAGAGACCGACGTCGCCCGTTACCGCCGCGGGGGAGAACGGATACGTGTCCGGATATTTCTCTTTGAGCGCCTTCAAATATTGGTACAGCTCCTCCGGATTCGTCGGGTCCTTCAGCCCGAGCTTGCCGACCATGTCTTTGCGCATGAGCCATACGAAGTTGAAGCCTTTCCCTTCCGCGTCGCCTTCGAGCACCGGCACCGTGTACAAGCCGCCGTCCGCGCCGGTCGCCTGCGCTTTCGCTTCCGGATATTTGTCGTAAAACTTTTTCAGGTTGGGCGCCTTGTCCAAATAGTCTTTCAAGTTCAGAAACACTTTCTCCGGCCCGTTGTCCCGGCCTTCCTGGTTCGATACCTGGATGAAATCGGTTACGGAGTTCGTCGCGATCATAATTTGCCTTTTTTCCGCGAGACCTTCGGCGCTGACGACCTGGAAGTCGACCTTGACGCCGGTTTTCGCCTCGATTTCCTTGAAAATTTCCCAGTCGCTGCGGACTTTGCCTTCCGTCCGGTCGTACACGAGCCACGAAAACGTAATGGGCTTCTTGTTGTCCGCCGCCGGCGTTCCTTTCGCGTCGCCCGAAGGCTGATCCTTCGTGCCGGTGCAGCCGGCGACGAGCCCGCCCAGCATGACGGTGGCGACAATGGTGGCGATTCGTTTTTTCATGCGTTTGCCTCCCTTTGGTACTCGATATGGTATATGTTGCAGCGGCCCCGTGGCCGGAACGCCCGGGAAAACCGCGGCTAACCTTTAATGCCGCCGATCATCGCGCCCTGCACGAAATATTTTTGGATGAACGGGTAGACGCACAGGATCGGCAGCGTCGCGACGATGATCAAGGCGTATTTCATCGTCTGCAGCTGGCTGGAGTCGCTTTCGGACGTAATTTTCGCTCCCGCCACCAAAATGTTGCGCAGCATGATTTGCAGCGGATACATGCTGCGGTCGTTCAAATAGATCAAGGCGTCGAAAAACGCGTTCCATTGACCGACGGCGGTGTACAGCCCGATCGTCATCATGACCGGCAGCGACAACGGCAGAACGATCCGGAGCAGCACCTGCAGCGATCCGCAGCCGTCGATCGTGGCCGCGTCCTCCAGCTCTTCCGGCAGCCCTTCGAAAAACGTCCGCATGATGAACAGATGCCAGGTGCTGACGAGCGTAGGCAGGACGATCGCCCAGATCGTATTCAACAGCCCGAGCTTCTGCACGACGAGAAACGTCGGAATCATCCCGCCGCTGAACAGCATCGTGAAGGCGGCCATGAGCAGGATCGGCCTCCGGCCGGGCAGCCATTTTTTCGCCAGCGGGTACGCCATCGCGGACGTTACGACCAGCGTAAAAAACGTATGGACGACGGTGTACCGCAGCGTATTCCAGTAGCTGGTCCAAACGTCGGGGTTGGCCACGATCGCCTTGTACGCGTGCAGCGTCACGTCTTTCGGCAGCAGCAGCACCCGGCCGCTCGCCACCATCGCGTCGGAGCTGATCGATGCGGAGAAGACGTACACCATCGGATAAAGCATGACGACGAGAAGCAGCACCATCAGCAGCACGTTCAACGTATCGAACAGCCTCGATGCGAAGCTCACTTGGATTTTCATGCGGGTCACCTCACCATAGGCTCGTATCGGAATATTTGCGGACGATCCGGTTCGCCGTGACGACGAGGACGAAGCCGATCGCCGACTGGAACAGCCCGACCGCCGTCGCGAAGCTGAAATCGGCGTCCAGTAGCCCTCTCCGGTAGACGAACGTGTTGATGACGTCCGACGTCTCGTAGTTCATCGAGTTGTACAGCAGCAATATTTTCTGAAAGCCGACCTCCATAAAATGGCCGAGGTTGAGCACGAACAGGATGATCATGACCGGCACCATGCCGATGAACGTAATGTGGCGAATTTGCTGAAACCGGTTTGCCCCGTCGATTTTCGCCGCCTCGTACAGCGTCGGGTCGACCCCGGCGATCGCCGCCAAGTACAGGATCGTGCCCCAGCCGACGCCCTGCCAAATTTCCGAACCGACGTAGATCGTCCGGAACCATTCGGGCAAGCCCAGAAACAAAATCGGCTCGATGCCGAACCATTTCACGAGCAGGAAGTTGACGATCCCGGTCGTCGGGGACAAAAACGTAACCATAATGCCGGCGATGACGACCGTCGATAAAAAATGCGGCATGTAGCTGACCGACTGCACGAACCGTTTGAACCATTTGAATTTCAATTCGTGGAACAGCAGCGCCAGGATGATCGGCGCCGGAAACTGGAACAGCAGTCCGTACAAGTTGAGCATGATCGTATTGCGGATCAGCTTCCAGGCGTCGGGCGTGTTGAAAAAAAACTCGTAAAAATGTTTGAACCCGACGAATTTGCTGCCCAAAATGCCCCGGCCGATCGAAAAATCTTGAAAGGCGATCACGATGCCGTACATCGGCACGTACTTGAAAATCAAGTAGTATAAAATGCCGGGCAGCATGAGCAAGTAAAGCGTTTTGTGCTTTTTCAGCAAACGAACGGAACGGGCCATCAGCATCACAACCTTTCTGCAAACGGTTTCATTGTCGGAATCGGTCCGGCGCCTCGTTCATGGCCCTACTATACGGCCCGGCGAAACGATCGTAAAGCGCGCATATTTTGGCGGAGTCGCCATTGTTGCGCGGCGCCCGAGAGCCGCGTAACGGCGCGGGAAGTCCGGAAAAAAAAGAGACTTCCGAAAAAATGAAGTCTCTTCGCTTTTCTATTGGGCGGAGTAGATCGTCCGGTATTTGGCCGGCGTTACCCCTTCGTATTTGCGGAATATCGGAATGAACGAATTTCGCCCCCAATAGCCGACCTTCTCGGCGATTTCGTCGATTTTCAGATCGGTCTCGAGCAAATATTGCTTCGCCTTGCCCATCCGCACTTTGGCGATGTATTCGACGTACTTCTCGCCGACTTCCTCCTTGAACGTCCGGCTGAAATGGCCGACCGACATGTTCATTTGCTGCGCGAACTTCTCGATCGACAGCTCCTCGGCGTAATGCTCGTGAATGTACGCGACGATTTCGGCGAACTGCCGGGTTCGCTCGTGCGGCTCGCTGCGGCGGAACATCAGCTCGTGAATGTCGCGGAACGTCTGCTTGATCTCGCTTACGGTCACGCAGCGGCCGAGCCTGTCGAACAGCTTGGAGTAAAAGGCGATGCTGAAATCGGTCCGCTCGTGCTCGGCGGCGCGAATCCACGTGTTCAGCACGTCGGAGCACCAATATTTCATTTCGTAGGCGCGCGCGTTTTTGCCCTCCTCCAGCCTGTCGTACACCGATTGCAGCAGGCTGTCGTAATCGCGCGACTTGCACAGATTGAAGATGCGGCTTACGTCCTGCGTCGACAAATAGCTGTCCCACGCGGCCCGTTCGTCCCGCGCCCGTTCCTCGCCGAAAATTTCGACCTCGGGCAGCATGCCTTTGAACCGAAGCATCGACAGGGCGCTGTCGTACGAAACGTGCAGCTCCTCGATCGAGCCTACCGTCTGCCCGATGCCGACCGTCGCCTTGTAGTACGGGGCGAACGGCTCCAGGCAGCGCTTGATCCTCTCCGCCGCTTCCTTCGGATCGACGTCCGCATGCGGAGCGCCGTGCAGGACGCAGGCCAAAATGTCGGGCTTCGTATGGCTGAGCCAAACGGTCGTATCCGGAAACGACTTGCGGATGCTCTCTTTCAGCTCGGCGAGCAGAAACGACTTCGAGGTTTCCGTCTGGCCTTCCTGCATGCGCGAGTAATATTGAATTTCGATGCACAGCGCCGTCCGCTCCGCTTCCGGATCGTAGGCGAAGTCGATTTCGTCGGCGCACGCCGCGACGGAACGCGCATCCTGAAATTCGCCGAGCAGCAGCTTCGTCACGAAATGGTCCTGCACGAGCGGAACCATGCCGTTGACGAGGCGGGACAGCTGGCTGTTTTCCGAGATGAGCATGCCCGAAAACCGTTTGATGACATCGAAATCGTTCCCTTCCCGGCGCGCCGCGGGTTCCGGTCCGCGATAGGTGGCGAGGCCCGTTTTGATTTCCAAAATCGGGGCGTACAGCTTGCGGCTCAAGTAGTACGACACGCCGCTCCCGAGGACGAGGAAGAAGCCGAAAAACGCCAGCGAAAGCATGCGGATCATCCGGGCCGGCTGCAGCAGCTTCTCCAGATCGACGACGCTGACGTACCGCCACGATTCGTTGAACGCGGACTGGCTCGAAGAGACGGCGTTTCCGCCGGCGCGGTCCGTCATCCCGGCCATCGAACCGCTTTGGACGACAATTTGTCCGTCGCCGTCGACGATCGCCGTTCCGGTTACCCAATCTTCGCGGATGCTGATCCTTTCGCGCAGCAGGTCGAGATTGATGTCCAGCACGAGATACACTTCCGGGGTCGCCGAGTTGAACGGATAGCTCATCATCGCGGAAACGACGGAATGGGGAGACGCGGCCGTGTCCGAGGAAAGCGGACTGACGCCGATCGTGTACGGCTTCGAGAAAACCATCGTTTTTTTGCCGGAAAAATGCGGAAAGATCGCCTCCCGATCGGCATCCCCGATCGGATATTTGTAGCGGAAATAGTAGGCTTTGTCGCTTAACGTCTCGGAATCGACGACGATGTCCTCGCTGGCCATATACAAATAGGCGTTCAGCACGAGATCGCCGGCTTCGATTTTGTCGAGCTGGTCCATCGTGGAGTGGAGCCATTCGTTGCGCTGTTGGTTATCCGGAGGGGCGGCGGCGACCCGGAGAAAGCTTTTCAGGTTGGCGTCGCTCAGCAGGTTGATCATATTCGTCTGAAGCGCGGAAAAGGCGGAATCGATATGCTCGGAATTGTTGCTCATTATGATGTCGTTTCGCTGTCTCGCATCGTCCTCGATCAAACGGACGACGAAAAAGTACGTAAACGTAATGGCGACAAGGACAGGGATCAGGAAAAGCACGAAATATTTGGCGAAAAACTGCCAAAACAGAGCGATACGAGGCTTGTGCAGACGTATCATACCCGGTTCGTCCCCCTTTTTTTCTAGACGCGCTCGCCGGCCGGTCCATCGATTGGTACCGCTTACAATTTACCGTGCACAAAAAATTATACCATCTTGCAATATTATTACAACCGTTTTGCATGTATTATGTAATTTATTTTTTTAGTGTAAAGGGGAAAGCGAGCGGCAAGTTCGTCGTTGTCCGCTCCCGCGTTAGAGCGGAACCGCATTCCGTTATTTGCGCAAATCGGCATCGCTCAGGACGGATAGCGGTACGGAAATATACGGAAATCCGCTATTTCGTGGAAAAATGCCGCCTCGCCTCGCCAAACCTACGGATAACGGAAAACGGTTCCTTTATTTTCGGGAAATACCGGACATAACCGGAATAACGGATTGCGGTTAATTGCGGTTCGGTTAAGACCAGGAGGCTGTCGCGCAAATGCCGTAAAGCGGGCGCATGAACGGAAAACCCGTTCGCTCGTTTGCGGCAGCGGCAAAGGCAGCGGCGGCGCTTGGAGCGCGCCCGGATCATCGCAGACCGCGGCCCGAGCTCGAGCTCCGAGCTCGAGTTCGGGCTCCCGCCCGGCCGCAGCTCCGGCCGCGTACGTTATGTTTCCGACAGCCGCACCTCGGCCGCCCGGATATGGCCGGGCAGACGCTCGTAGCTTCCGAGTTCCCCGACGATCGGCAGCAGGCCGGCCAGCGCGTCCCGGTCCAATCGGCCGACGGTCGTCGTTTTCACCATATGCCGGCTCGTAATGCCGGAAAACGATCCGGCATACCCGTTCGTCGGCAGCACCGCCGTAATGCCGATGCCGTAATTGGCGGCGGAAAACGGCGTGTACGGGCCGAGCAGCAGTTCTCCCGCGTTCCGGACCCGTTCCGCGACGAGCCGTTCCGTCTCGGCTTCGCAGACGACCATCAGATGCTCCGGCGCAAAGTCGTTCATGAAGCGGCACGCCGTCTCGACCGACTCCGCCACGACGATCGCCCCGAGCCCGTTCGCGCCGAACACGGCCTGCAAATAGTCCCGCCTCGGCGGCTCCGCTTCGCCGATCAGCTCGATGACGTGCCGCTCGACTTGCCGCGCCAGCTCGGCGCACGTCGTGACGAGGATCGACGACGAGTCCGGCCCGTGCTCGCCTTCGTTCAGCAAGTCGTAGGCGACGACCCGGGCGTCGGCCGTCTCGTCGGCGAACACGACGCATTCGGTCGGGCCGAGCCCGACGGCCGTATGGACGCCGTACGACGATGCCGCGGTCATCGCCGCCGCGATGCCGCCCGGTCCCGGGCCGAAAATGCCCCGCGCGCGCGGGATCGACGCCGTGCCGTGGCAGAAGCCGGCGATGACGGCGACCCCGTTGCCGACGACGAATTCGTCGGCTCCCGCGAGCCGGGCCGCCGCGACGGTCGCCGGGTCGCCGAGTCCGTTCGGCAGCGGCGGCATGCCGACCGCGATGCGGGGAACCCCGGCCGTCTTCGCGGCGGCGACGAGCATGAGCGCCGTCGAGATGAGCGCCCCTTTGCGCGCCGGGATCCATAGGCCGACGGCGTCGAGCGGCGTGACGATTTCGCCGACGATCGTTCCCGACCGGATCTCGCGCCGCCACGACCCGGGCAGCAGCGCCTCGTTCACCTCGCGGATATGGTCCCTCGCCCGTTCGATCGCTTCGCGGAGCGACGGCGACAGCCCCTTCACGCATTCGTCGATATAATCCGCCTCCAGCCGGATTCGTTCGAGCTTCACGCGGTCGAACGATTCGGTCAGCCGCATCACCGCTTCGTCGCCTTCCCGCTCCACCTGCCCGAACAGCCCGTTTACGTCCTGCAGCTCGCTTCGGTCGAACAGCTTTCGCCGGCGCTCCAGGCGGCGGTCGAGCTCCTCCCGCTCCTCCGGCAGTCTGTACGTCAATTTGCCCATCCTCGTTTGCCTCCTTGTAGATGAAAAATATGCAGAAAAACAAAAAAGCCGCGCAGGATATAAAAATACCTGCATGGCTTAGGAAAAGCGGCGCAGGTACAAGTGCAAAAAGCGCTTATACCCGCGTTTACGGCGCGATCGGGTACAAACGCTCTACGTATGATGATGATACAGTCCGGCTTTGACGTTCCTCATCGCGGCAACCGCCTTCGTTCGGGATTTAGCAAATCTTACTACAATCCCGTACGGAACGCAAGAGCCGATCTATACATTCGATTGGCCGAACCGAATCAACCGCATTCCGCGGGGCGGCATCGCTCAAACCGGTGCCTTCCTTCCGATATAGTTCAAAACCAGGCTGGTCATCTCGCGTTCGAGCCGCTCCAAATCGCGCACGAGCAGCGCGGCGTTCCGGTCGTCCGTCCCGCGCTCCGCGCAATGCGGCAGGCGGCGATCCGCTGCCGAACGCCGGCATGCGTATCCGTTTCGCGGCTTTCCTCCCCGTCGGCCGGCGGACATGGCCGCCCCCCGTCCGGTGTATGAAAAAAGACCTTGGCGCACACCCGACCAAGGTAGGGAGTTCCGACATATTTTGCTATCATTCCGGGATAATCGAACGCAAGGCGGGTCTAAAGTCGGGGAAAACGCAGCCGGTGCAGCTTGCCGATCGCTTCCGCCCGGTTTTTCACGTCCAGCTTGCCGAATATTTGCGTATTGAACCATTTGACCGTCGTCACGGATAAACCGAGCTACCGCGCGATCTGTTCGTTCGTCAAGCCGCGCGCCAGCAGCTCCGCGACGTCCGACTCCCGCTTCGTCAGCGTTTCGGGCCGAAGTCCGGGGCCGGTTCCGCAGCTCGGCGCAGACGTGCAGCCCGCTCATATCCGGAAGCAGGACGTCCAGCACGATCAGATCGGGTCGCTCGCGTTCCGCCAGCTCGAGCGCCGCCGCTCCGCAGTCCGCTTCGACGACCCGGTATCCTTCCCGCTCCAAATACCCGGCCACCATGTCCCGAATATGTTCGTCGTCCTCCACCAGCAAAATGCGGCAATTGTCCATAAGGTCCGCTTCTCCCCTTTTGCCCGAGCCGCGGCTAGCCTTCGATCCGCGCTTCCGGCAGCCGAAGGCTTATTTCCCGAGCGGTCCGCTCCGGCGTCCAGTCCGACGAGTCCAGCCAAAGGCCGACCCGCGGCGTTTCCCGTCTCAGCACATCGTCCAGCTCGGCTACGGTCCATATGCCGTACCCTTTTTTCGCGCGGTTCGCTTCCCGCTGCGCGACGACTTCGGGACGGGGACATAATACGACGACGTGCAGCGGCCGCGTTTTCACGAAGCCGATAAAATCGCCGAGCATTTGGCCCACGACGACGTCCTGCACGACGACGGCAAACCCGCCGGCGTTATATGTATCGGCCGCCGCTGCCGCAAGCCGGTACCGGAGCCGCAGCTGCTCCAGCTGGTCTTCGCCGGCGTCCGGCCGCACCTCTCTCCGGTCGTTCACGATCATTTTGCGGAAGACGTCTCCGCGCAAATGAACCGACTTCGGAAACGTTTCGGCGACCAGCTGCGCGACCGTCGATTTGCCGCTCGCCATGATGCCGGTTATAAGTACGACCGGCGGCTCGTTTCGCTCCATCGCTTGGCCTCCTTTCCGCCCGCTTCGGGCGGCGTTTCATACCCTCATTGCCCGGGCTCCCGCTTCCACCAGTCGTCGAACGGGGTGACCGGGAGCTCGCGCTTATGCCGCGATTTGCGGTAGACGGCTTCGATTTTCGCCGCCGCTTCGTCCGGAACCCGCTTCCCCTCCAAATAGTCGTCGAGCGTTTCGTACGAAATGCCGAGCTCCGTCTCGTCCGCCTGTCCGGGCTTGTCGTCGAGCAGGTCGGCCGTCGGCGTTTTCGTATACAGCCGGGGAGCCGCTCCCAGCTCCTTCAGCAGCTGCTTGCCCTGCCGTTTCGTAAGGCCCGTCAAAGGCGTCACGTCGACCCCGCCGTCGCCGTATTTGGTGAAAAAGCCGGTGACGGCTTCCGCGGCATGGTCCGTCCCGACCACGAGCGCTTCCCCCGCATAGGCGCCGATCAAATACCAGGCGACCATCCGAATGCGCGCCTTCACGTTGCCTTTATCGTAATCTTTGATCGGGACGCCGGTCGCCTTCGCGAATTCGGAGACGATTCCGTCCGTCGCGGCTTTGATGTTGAACGTATACGTCTCGTCCGGCCGGATAAACTGCAGCGCCAGCTGGGCGTCGTCTTCGTCCGTCTGCACGCCGTACGGCAGACGGATGGCGATAAAGCGGTACGCCTCGTCCGACGTTTCCGCGCGCAGCTCCTCGACGCATAGCTGCGCCAGCTTTCCGGCCAGCGTCGAATCTTGGCCGCCCGATATGCCGAGCACCAGCTTTTTCGCGCCGCTGTGCAGCATGTAATGTTTCAGCGCCCGGATCCGGCTCGCGATTTCGTCCCGGGCGTCGATGACGGGCTTCACGTTCAATGTCGCTATAATGTGCTGCTGCAGGTTGCTCATTTGCGGTCACTCCTTCGTGACATTCGATTTCAATTGCGTCGTAGAGGCAATCCCCGACTTAATAGTACCAGAAGTCGCCGGCGAATAGAAACCGAATCCGCTCGCACGAACGACGACAGCCGTTCGAACCGGGAAAAAAAGCGTCTGGGCATACACCCAACCGCCCGAACCGGAATATGGTGAAGCATAACGATTCGCATAAAGGAGCGATGCCTTATGAACGGAACGGCCCGCCATTATTTCGCTCGCGGCAATACGGCTCGCGGAGCTCATTTTTTGTACGGTTCCGCCTTTCAAGGGTTGAACAAATTGATCGTGCTGCAAGGTCCGCCGGGAACGGGCAAATCGACGGCCATTCAGCGTCTGGCCTATGCGATGCTCGAGCAGGGACGGGACGTCGAGCTGTTTCATTCCCCGCTGTATCCGGACGACTTGGACGCGATGATCGTCACCGGGACGAGAACGGGAATCGCCGACGCGAACGCCTGCGAAGGCTTGCCCCTGGACGGACGCGCGGACGTCGTCCGCATCGATTTCGGGAAAGCGGTTGACGGCGGCCAGCTTACGGATGCGGCACGCGGGGAAATCGACGCCTTGCGCGGGAAGCTGCTCGACGCCTATACGAAAGCGTACGCGACGTTCGCCGAAGCGCTGCGCGTGCACGACGAGTGGGAGAAAGTCTATATCGCCAGCATGGACTTCGATAAAGCCGACAAAGTCGCGGGAGAGCTGGCCGCTTCGCTGTTCGGGGCGGCCCCCGGCAAAACGGCGGCGGTCCGCCGCCTGTTTTTCGGAGCGGCGACGCCGCGGGGCGCCGTCGATCATATTCAAAACATTACCGCTTCGCTCGACAAGCGCATTTTCGTCAAAGGCCGGCCGGGCTCGGGCAAGTCCACGATGCTGAAATTTTTGGCAAAAACCGCCGAGACGAAAGGCTACGACGTCGACGTGTTCCATTGCGGCTTCGATCCGAACAGCCTCGACATGCTCGTGTTTCCCGAGCTTCGGCTGGCGATATTCGACAGCACCGCGCCGCACGAATATTTTCCGGATCGGGGCGGCGACGTCGTTCTCGACATGTACGAGCGGACGATGCAGCCCGGAACCGACGAACGGTACGCGCTGCAGCTCGAGCCGATCAAGCGGCGGTATTCGCAGGCGATGAAGAAGGCGACCGCCTTACTCGGCGAAGCCCGCGACATCGACGCCCGCATCAAAGACTTTTATACGGAAGCTACCGATTTCGCGGCCGTTCGCGAACTGCAGCAGCGCCTGGAGCGGGAGCTGTAAGCCGGGCCCGGAACCGGACGCGGGAAAGCCGGCCGCTCGGGGCGGGGCGGAGCGGCCCGGCTCCGGCTCCGGCTCTTCGTGCCGCAAACGACGCGCCGGCTTCCGTCCCGTTCGGTTGCGGGACGTTCCCGGCATAATCGGCCATAATCGTTTTATACCGCCCGGTCCGCGCGCGGAGATGGTACAATCGCAGTATACCGATACGATCGCCATCCCAAAGCCGTGAAACGGAGAGGTGTCATTCTGATAAATTCGAACGAACGATCGCCTGACTTTACATTCTCGATCGCCGCCAAGCTCCGGGCCGCCGGCTGCGTGTTCGCCGAGGACGAAGCCCGCCTGCTCGCCGCCGCGGCGCGCACGCCGGACGAGCTGGCCGCCATGGCGGACCGGCGGGCTTCCGGCCTGCCCCTCGAGCACGTCGTCGGCTGGGCGGCGTTTTGCGGCCTGCGCATCGCCGTCGACCCGGGCGTCTTCGTTCCGCGCCGCCGCTCCGAGTTTCTCGTCCGGCAAGCCGCCGCCGTTGCCCGTCCGGGAGACGTCGTCGTCGACCTGTGCTGCGGCTCGGGCGCGCTCGGCGCCGCGCTGGCCGCCGCCGTAGGACGCGTCGAGCTGCATGCGGCCGACATCGACCCTGCCTCCGTGCGCTGCGCCCGCCGCAACGTCGCGTCCGCCGGAGGCCGCGTGTACGAGGGCGACCTGTACGCCCCGCTGCCCGCCGCGCTGCGGGGGCGCGTCGACCTCCTGCTCGCCAACGCGCCTTACGTCCCTACCGGGGCGATCGGCCTGCTGCCCGCGGAAGCCCGGCTGCACGAAGCGGCCGCGGCGCTCGACGGAGGCGCGGACGGGCTGGACGTCCATCGGCGCGTGGCCGCGGACGCGGCGCAATGGCTTGCGCCGGGCGGACGGCTGCTGATCGAGGTCGGCGAGCGGCAGGCGCTGCAGGCGGTCGGCATTTTCGAGCGGAGCGGGCTGCTCGCGCGGGCCGTCCGCTGCGACGAGCTGGACGCGACGGTCGTGATCGGGACGATGCCCGGGGCGGACCGGGCGACGCGCCGCCATCGCGACCGCGAGTGAGCCGATTGGGGCGGATTGCCGCTTGTGCGGCACGTCCCGCCAAACGGGAACAAGCTGCCGTTCGGGTACGGCAGCTTGTTTTATCGAAGCTGGATTCAAATCAGATCCGAACTCGTCCTCGGGCGATTAGCCGGCGATACAATCGATGCGAATCCCGAGCTCGGGCTTGTCGGTTTACAGTGGATCGGGGACGCTTTCGTCAGCCGGAGAGGGCGATTCCGGTCGGAAACTTGAGCAGAGCGGGCCTGTCCTTCAGGTCTGTTGCGGCTAACGAATTGTCATGCTCTTATGGGCGGAAAAACGATCGTTTTTCCGTTCCAACGAATTCGTGTAACGTTATCGGGCCGAAATCGAACGAAACGATCCGATTTGCCGAAAATAACGATACCGAAGTTCGTTGCCGATTTCAAAACCCCGCATTCGGCTCTAATAACGATATAAGGATTCGCCCGCCCATGCTTTACGAAAAAAAGCGACCGCCCCGCGATACGGGACGGTCGTGTTTGCCGTTTTCAGCTTTTGCCCGCCTTCGCGAGCAGATCGCGCACGACGACGCTGACCGCGATCAGCCCCGCGACCGGCGGGACGAACGAGTTGCTCGCCGGCGGCTGCTGCGCCTTGCGGATGTCCGGAGCGTTTTCCGGCACGATGCGCTGGGTGACGTCGACGCGCGGCTTGATCGGCTCCTCGGTCGAGAAGACGACCTTGACGCCTTTTTTGATGCCGTCCTTGCGCAGCTTTTGCCGGATGACCCGGGCGAGCGGATCGACCGTCGTTTGCGAAATGTCCGCGACGCGAAACTGCGTCGGGTCCATTTTGTTGGCCGCGCCCATGCTCGAAATGATCGGGATTTTCCGTTTCAGGCATTCTTTGATCAGATGAATTTTATACGTTACCGTGTCCGACGCGTCGATCACGTAGTCGAGCGGATATTGGAAAAAGGTCTCGTACGTCTCCTCGGTATAAAACATCCGCAGCGCGATCGCGTCGCAATCCGGGTTGATCAGCTTGACCCGGTCGCGCATCAGCTCGGCTTTCGGCTGGCCGACCGTCGTCGTCAGCGCGTGAATTTGCCGGTTGACGTTCGTAATGTCGACGACGTCCTTGTCGACCATGATGACGCGGCCGATGCCGGTCCGCACGAGCGCCTCCGCCGCGATCGAGCCGACGCCGCCGATGCCGAGCACGGCGACCGTACTGTTTTTCATGACTTCGAGCCCTTCCGGGCCGATCGCCAGTTCCGTGCGCGAAAATTGGTGGAGCATACTTATTCCCCCAAAAGTGAAGTGAACCTTCGCCGTTTATTCCGTGTCCTTTCGGTGGAGCCCCGAGAGGCCCCCCGCACGATCAAGCTTTCGCCGAAGCTTCCTTGACGGCCAGCCGGATCGACAAATCGTCGAGCTGCTTCGGATCGACCGGCGACGGCGCGTTCATAAGCAGATCGGTCGCGCTCGCCGTTTTCGGGAACGCGATCGTTTCGCGCAAATTGGTCCGTCCCGCCAGCAGCATGACGAGCCGGTCGAAGCCGAAGGCGATGCCGCCGTGCGGAGGCGTGCCGTACTCGAACGCGTCGAGCAGGAAGCCGAACTTCTCGTACGCTTCTTCGCGGGAGAAGCCGAGCGCCTGGAACATTTTCTCCTGGACGTCGCGTTTGAAAATACGCATCGAGCCGCCGCCCACCTCGTAGCCGTTCAGCACGAGATCGTACGCCTGGGCGCGAATTTGGCCCGGATCGGTATCGAAGAGCGGCAAATCTTCGTCCTTCGGACGCGTGAACGGATGATGCTCCGCCACGTACCGTTTCGCTTCCTCGTCGTAGCCGAGCAGCGGGAAGTCGACGACCCAGGCGAACTTGAACACGCTGTCGTCGATCAGGCCGAGATCGCGGCCGATTTTCAGGCGCAAATTGCCGAGCACGTCGGCGACGACTTTTTTGGTATCGGCGGAAAACAGCAGCAGATCGCCTTCCTCGGCGCCGAGCCGCTCTTTGAGCGCGGCGATTTCGTCCTCGGTGAAAAACTTGACGATCGGCCCTTTCCATTCGCCGTCCTTCACCTGAATCCAGGCGAGACCTTTCGCGCCGTAGCGCACCGCGAACGGCAGCAGGTCGTCGATCTCCTTGCGGCTCCACGTGCCGCACCCTTTCGCGTTGAGCGCTTTCACCTGGCCGCCCTTTTTCGTCACGTTCGCGAACACCTGCACCCCGGAATTTTGCACGAGGTCGGATACGTCGACCAGCTCCAGGCCGAACCGGAGATCCGGCTTGTCCGAGCCGTATTTGCCCATCGCATCGGCGTAGCTGAGCCGCTGGAACGGACGCGGAATGTCGGCGCCGACCGTTTCCTTGAACAGGCGGACGACGAGCTCCTCCATCAAGTCGAGCAGTTGGTCGCGGGACAGGAACGACGTCTCGATGTCGACCTGCGTAAATTCCGGCTGGCGGTCGGCGCGAAGGTCTTCGTCGCGGAAGCAGCGGGCGATCTGGTAATACCGCTCCAGGCCGCTGACCATAAGCAGCTGCTTGTAAATTTGCGGCGACTGCGGCAGCGCGAAAAATTCGCCCGGATGAACGCGGCTCGGCACGAGATAGTCGCGCGCCCCTTCCGGCGTGCTCTTCGTCAAAATCGGCGTCTCGATTTCGAGGAAGCCGTTCTCGTCCAGGAAGTCGCGGAACACTTTGGCCGCCTTCGAACGCAAATACAGCGTCTTTTGCATTTCCGGGCGCCGCAGGTCCAAGTACCGGTATTTCAGCCGAAGCTGCTCGTCGATTTCGATGCCGTCCTCGATAAAAAACGGCGGCGTTTTGGCCGTATTCAAAATTTCGATCTCGCCGACCTGCACTTCGATTTCGCCGGTCGCCAAATTCGGGTTGACCGTCTCGGGGTCGCGTTCGACGACTTTCCCTTTGACCGAAAGCACGTATTCGGACCGCGCCTTGTCGGCGATCGCCAAAGCTTCGCCGGAAAAATCGGGGTTGAACACGATTTGCACGATGCCGCTGCGGTCGCGCAGATCGATGAACAGGACGCCGCCAAGATCGCGGCGAACGGCGACCCAGCCGTTCAGCACTACCGTTTCCCCCACGTTCGCTTTGCTCAGCTGGCCGCAATGATGTGTTTTGAGCAACATGTTTCTCATCCTCCGCTATGTTCGATTGATCGTATCAAATTTCCGATGCGATGCGATTCGATTTCGTTCCGCCCGTTATTCGCCGAGCTTCTCCCGCAATACGTCCGCCAAGCTGCGAAGCGGCACTTCCTCCTGCTCGCCGGTCGCCATCGTCTTCACCATGGCGGTGCCGCGGCTCAGCTCGTCTTCGCCGACGATGACGGCGAAGCGCGCCGCGAACCGGTCGGCCGATTTCAACTGGGCTTTCATTTTGCGCCCCGCATAATCTTTCTCCGCGGCGAGTCCCGCCGAGCGAAGCTCGAACAGCAGCTTCGCGACTTCGTTTTCCGCCGCTTCGCCCATGCCGATCAAGTAGGCGTCGAGCGGACGCGCGCCCGGCACTTCGACGCCTTGGGCTTCAAGCACGAGCAGCACCCGCTCCAGTCCCAGACCGAAGCCGACGCCCGGCTGATCGAGCGAGCTGCCGCCGATCGTGCCGACGAGTCCGTTGTACCGTCCGCCGCCGCTGATCGTGTCGATCGAGCCGATGCCGGCCGCCTTGTACTCGAACGCGGTGTGCGTGTAATAGTCGAGCCCGCGCACCATGCGCGGATTGATGACGTACTCGATGCCCATATCGGTCAGGTGCCGCTGCACCTTGGCGAAGTGCGTCCGGCATTCCTCGTCGAGAAAATCGAGAATCGACGGGGCGCCGACGCCGTACTGCTGATCTTTTTTGCAATCGAGAATGCGCATCGGGTTGCGGTCGTAGCGCGACTGGCAGTCCTTGCACAGCTTGTCCTTGACCGGCGCGAAAAATCGTTGCAGCTCTTCGCGGTATACCGCGCGGCACGACGGATTGCCGACCGAATTGATCTCCACGGTCACGCCCTTCAGGCCGAGCTCCTTGTAAAAAAGGTACCCCATCGCGATCACTTCCGCGTCCAGGCTCGGATCGCTCGAGCCGATCGCCTCGATGCCGAACTGGTGAAACTGCCGGTACCGTCCCGCCTGAGGCTGCTCGTAGCGGAACATCGGGCCGATATAGTACAGCTTGCTGACGTCCGGCTCGCCGTACAGCTTGTTTTCCACATAGGCGCGGACGACGCCGGCTGTGCCTTCCGGACGAAGCGTCATGCTGCGGTCGGCTTTGTCCGGGAACGTGTACATTTCTTTCTCGACGATGTCCGTCGTCTCGCCGACGCCGCGCTGGAACAGCTCGGTGTTTTCAAAGATCGGCGTGCGAATTTCTTTGTAGTTGAACCGGCGGCAAACGTCGCGCGCCTTTTCCTCGATATAGTGCCATTTCTCGACGACGCCGGGCAGCAAATCCTGCGTCCCTTTCGGCTTCTGAATGCTCACTTTCCGCCCTCCCGAATCGTAAATGTTGGCGCAAAAACAAAAAACGCCCCCGGCCGAATTGCCAGGGACGGGACGTTCGTTCGCCGAAATACCCGCGGTACCACCCGCATTCGCGCTTTTGACCCTGCCGAAACTCCAAGGCCGGCCGTCGTCCCGGTCGGCAGCAATGCCGTCCGCGACGCCATCCGAAAGCGCGCACTTTGCCGCGGTTAACGCCCGCCTTACGCGAAACGGCTACTGTCCGAACGGGACCGGTCCGCCCTCCGCCGGTTGTCGGCGATCGCACGGCCTATCCTCGTACGGGGTTCCCCGTCCGTTCTCCGGGATGTTATTCGTCCGTCCATCGACGGGAAGCTTGCAGCCGGGGCTTCCCTCTCTGCGAGACGTGGGTTCGAACTACTCCGTCCCATCCGCGAATCGTAAAAGTATCGTAATGATTGTATCCGACCGTTCGGGCAAAGTCAAGAACAAGGCTTGCCTGCCGTCGGTAAACGTTGTCCGCGACGACGCCCCGTCTCAACGATCGCCTCCGACCGGCTAACGGCTCTCCGACCGACGGAACTTCCGCCCGTTACCGATCGAAACGTGGTAAAATGAAAGCAGCATGTCGAAGGAGATGATCCCGTGGAACCGGTAGGCAAATGCGTCATATGCGCGAAAACCGTATATTGCCGCGACGGCTTTCTCGACGGCGTAACGGAAAACGGACGCCTGTACTGCCACGCATGTTTCGAAAACGTTCACACCCCTTCGGAGGACACGAAAACTGAACGTACGGATTCGGATTGACGACGACGGATATGTCCTCGATCCTCCGCGACGTAAATAGGCATGCCAAAAGACGCCCCCGTCCCCACCTTATCAACGTGGTTTCGGAGGCGTCTTTTGGCGTTTCGACAAGATCTCGTTCGGCTGCGCCCTTCGGCGGCTCCGTTATTTTTTATCCAAGCTGTCGACCAGGTCGCGAATCATCATGTACGTGTCGCCGTTGTTCAGCTTCTGCTTGTCCGCGATGTCGTCGACGGTCCCCTGCTTCAGCATCCCTTTCGCCTGCAGCTCCTGCACCGCCTGTCCGGCCTGTACGTCGAGTCCCGCGGCTTTCGCGATCGTCCATGCGGCCTGAACGAGCGTGAGCGGCTGCTTCGCCGGGTCCTGCAGACCCGCCAACGCCGATGCCGGATCGCCAGGCAGCTTTTTCACCCGTTTTACGCCCTGCATCAAATTGACCATCCGCTGCGGGTTCGAGTCCGGCGCCGTGTCGAAGCCTTTGTTGTCGTACCCGCCGATGACGAGTCCCATGCCGACGACCGTCTTCAGACCCGGATACGCCTTCTGCTCCATATACGGCTCCGGCTTCGGCTCATACGGCTTCAGCACCATGCCCTGCTTGTTCAGCATATCCTGCAGCTGCGCGATTTGCTCCTTCGAGGCGGACAGCTGGCGGAACGTAACGCCCTTGTCCTGGGCGAGCTTGACGGCGGCTCCGGCCGCTTCCGCGGTCGCCATGCCGACCGGAATTACCCGGGCGCTGCCGTGCGGCAGCGTGTCGAAGCTCGCCGAACGGCCGACGACGAGCAGCCCGTCGACCTTTTGCGGGACGATCGACCGGAACGGGATCGCGTATTTGAGCGGATGGCTCATGACCGCCCCGTTGTCGGTCGGCGATGTGCGTTGAATGTCGACCGGATACGAACCGAATGCGATCCGGTCCCACTGGTCGCGGTTTTCCAGCACGTCGATCATCGAGAGCCGGTATTCGCCGATCATATGGCGCGTTTCCCGGACGTACAGCTCCGGCGCCGTGCCGTCCAGCTCCAGGCCGGCGAATTCCGGGTACAGCTTCTTCATATGGTCGAGCACGTACGGCAGTTCCGTCTTGCCGATCTCGAACGCTTCCGCGCGCGACTTCGGGTCGAGCCCGTCGATACCGAAAATTTGCAGCGCGTTGATCAAAATCGTATCGTCGTTTTGACGCCCGATGTTGAGACCGCGCATCTTGACCCGCTCTTTGTTGTTCGGCGGATATTTCTGCATTTCCCCGTAGCCCCATGCGCTTCTTTCGTTCGCGTCGGTATTCGGGTCGCCGTCGTCCTTCAGCCGCTTCTGCACTTGCTTCCAGACGTCCGGCGTCACGTTTTTGAGCCGGAAGACGAGCGTTACCGCCATTCTCGATTTCTCGTCGCCCAGATCGGCGCGTCCGATCGTGAACGGAACGCCCGCGGCGGCGGCGATGTCGGCATCCTGCGTCGCGTCGATCACCGATTTCGCGGCGATTTCCTGCTTGCTGCCGTCCGCCTTCGTGACGGTAACGCCGACGACCTTTTGCGCACCGCCCGTTCCGGCGGCCATCTTCGGCTCGATCGACTTCGTTTTCATCAGCAGATCGATGTTTTTCTCGTTTTTCACCATCGCGTAGAAAGCGTTCGCCGCCGTCACGACGTCGAAGGAATCGCCTTCCACCTGCTTGTACCATTCGCTGAACAGACCCTCGTTCAAAATGTCCGCCTTGCCCGGAATAAGGCTGTTTTTTTCCCGGTCGTAATTGTGGTCGAGGCTGTTGAGCCAGCCGAGCGTCATGAGGCCGCCCAAAATGTCCCGGTCGCGGCCGTCCACGAGCAGCGTGCTCAGCCCGTTGCGGGCTGCGGAAACGGCGGCGGCGACCCCTTCCGGATCGGTGCCGACGACGACGACGTCGTAGGCGTTTTTAACGTTCGCAGTCGATTGAACGGGTTGAAGCTGTCCCGGCGTAACCGTCGCGCTTTTTCCGTTGAAGTCCCAGAGCAGTCCGACGGCCGTCGCTGCCGCGATGATCACGGCGACTCCGATCAGCGTCAGCAACACGACTACATTTTTGCGTGCGGTCCTGCGGTCTACGTGGCGAGCCATGAATCCCATCCTATTCTACTATTGTAAAATGACAACCAAAGTGTATCATAATCCGCTCTTTCGGGCAAAAGCGTGCCCGCTCCGGAAGATTCCGCGATACGAGACGGCGGAGCGGCCGGGCATTAAAAAACACCAACCGGTTGGTTGATGTTTGTCCGAAAGTTTATTTATATTGAATCAGGCCAAACTGCACGCCGACCGGATCGGCAAAGTAGGCGAGATAAAAAGCTCCGAGGTCCATTTTCGCCTCAATGACGGTCGCGCCGTTTTCGACCGCTTTGTCAAGCGATTCGTCGATCGAATCGACCTGGATTTGGAGGCGGGTGCCGTGCTGAAAATGGGCCGGGCCCGCGGCGATGCCGCCGTCGATTCCCGGCTTGTCGCCGGAGCCCGTAATCGCGGTTCTATATCCCCACTGCGGCTCCGATACGTCCCAGCCGAAGACGGACGAGAAAAAACGCGCCTGCTCTTCCGGATTTTGACTGCTTACAAACCGAGCGCCTCGTCGATCTCCAAACCGTCTTCGGCATCGATTTCGCCCACATTTTCTTCCTCGTATTCCTCCAGCTTGCAGCGGCTGTTGCCTGTGGGATAAAGCGGATAAAGAGGCGAACGATTTCAGCAGCGTATCCTGAAATAAATCTTCCCCGTCCCAAGACGAGCCGGTCAGCTTCCTGCAGTAATTCCACAGCTCGGATCGATACGGGCCTATCGCCTCGACGAAAGTTCCCCACGGACCGACCGCGCTTTCGCCGACAAGCTGCAGCTCTGTTTTAGTCAAGTTTTGCCTCCTTTCCAGCCCTTCTACTAGAATAACGAAATTGGGGTTCGAATCCATAGGGGCTCGAACTTATTTTTTTGGCGTACCCGATAAGGAGGTGAGTCGGCGGACAACGAGGAATACGGCCTTTACGTCGTATTCGAACCGCGGCTTGCGGCCGTCGGCTATTTTTTGGAATCGAATGGCAGCCGATCCGTTTATGATACAATGATGTTGGTTGACCGATAGACGATGGGAGAGGAATACATGAAACGGACGATAATCGGCGGAATCCTCACGTTTACGGGCTGCTCGATCTGTTTGAGCATTTTGATCGTCGCGGCTTTATACGTGCCGAACATTACGTCATGGTCGGGGTCCAAGCTTTGGTTCGCGATTTTCGGCGCGAAGCGGTACGGGAACGAAGTGGTGCAGAGCTTGTTTTTGGGCTTCCCGTTTTTCGCCGGCTTGCTGCTGTTCGCGGTCGGTCTGGTCATTTTGGCGATTCAATATTTCGAGAAAGAATAAGCGGACCTTACGCATACTGCCCCATTAGTCCGGGGAGCGGCCGGCCGACTGCGAGAACGACTGGACGGTTGCGACCCGATCCCGAAGGAGGGAACCTGTGCGCCTGGAACGATGTCTGGAAGAGGACGTCTTTGCCGAGCTGAATCGCTACGTCCTCGAAACGCAGCGGCGGATCGCGGCTTCGGCCGCCTCCGTCATGGTCGTTCGCGACGGCGTCATCGTGAACGAATGGTATGGCGGCCGCCACGATCATGCGGAAGGCAGCCGTCCTGTCGACGCCGACTCGCAGTTCAACGTCGCCTCGATCCGCAAAACGTTTTTGGGCTTTGCGGCAAGCCTCGCCCTGCATGAAGGGAAACTGCGCAGCATCGACGATCCCGTCGCCGCGTATTTGGACGACGTGGACGAAGCGGTCGTCGCGAATACGACGATCCGTCATCTGCTCACGCATACGCACGGGCTGCTGAACCCGGACCAAAGGCTGTTTCCGCCCGGCGCGAGATGGAAATACAACAACGCGGGCGTCCATTTGCTCACCCGGATCGTCCGGAAGCTGTACGGCCTTCCGCTCGCCCGGCTAATCGAGGAGAGACTGTTCGTTCCGTACGGGTTTACGCAAACGGGCTGGAGAACCGAACCAACCGACAAGCTCGTGTGGGTGGGCGGTTCGTACGCAAGCGACCGGGGGGAGGAAGCGAATATGTTCGCCAGCACGCAGGAATTGGCGGCGCTCGGCTACCTGCATTTGACGAAAGGAGAGCATCTCGGAAGCCGCCATGCGCCGCCTTCCGTATTCGAACGGACGACGGCGGTCGCGTCGCCGGCCGGACTGGACGATCGCTGGCCGCGGAACGGCTTTTTTTGGCAGGTGCAGGACAAGCCGCGGTCTTTTTCCGAGCTGGGCGAAACGCTGCCGGCGGGCTCGTACCAGTCGCTCGGCATGTACGGCAACGCCCTGCTCGTCATCCCCCGGCATAACGTCGTGGCGGTGCGCATGCTGAACCAGACGGAGCGCAACCCCGCCGGCTACGATTATTTGAAAGATATCAAGACGTTCGGGGATATCGCGCTGAAGTGCGTCATGCGAATGCGGGACGCGGCCGGACGCGGGACGGAATAGCGGAACCGGGCGGGAGCCGCTCCCGGAAAACGGCCTCCCCGTCCCGGATCCGAATAAGCGGCGAAAAGGTCCGCTCGATTTCCCCCCGACAAAAAAGCGGCGGCCGGAACGCCTTCATGCGTCCCGGACCGCCGCTTGCGCGCGATCGATTACGGATAAAACGTGCTGGCCGGAGTCGTTGTCGGACACCACCGCGCCGGACGCAAAAAGTCGAGCAGCGCGTCCTTCGCCTTGGCCGTGCCGATATAGTACAGCGCTTCCGCCGCATGGGCCCGTACGTAGCGGTTGCTGTCGTCCAGGGCGGCGATCAGGCTCGGAACCGCCCCTTCCGCCCGCGCTCCCCACTTCGCCAGCGACAAGCCCGCCGTGAAGCGCACTTGGGCGTCCTCGTCCTGCAGCGCGCGCGACAGCGTCTCCGCGCCGACGCCCGGCGGATTCGCGGCGCGCCATGCGCCGATCGAGCCGAGCGCGTCGACCGCGGCGCACCGCAGCCGGGCGGACGGATGCGCCGCCAGCCGCGCCAGCGCCTGCACCGCCTCCTCC